>JAPLMG010000223.1 GCA_026387165.1 Candidatus Omnitrophota bacterium | reverse complement strand
GAGTGCGGAAAACAGATACCCAAGAAGCGTCTTGATGCGCTGCCGCATACGGAACTCTGTATAGCGTGTCAATCCAAGACCGAAAACAAATGATATTTAAGGTACTATCGGTATCTTCGTTCGTTGTGATAGTTGACAGGCTGACAAAGTATATTTTATTCAGAAATCTTTCTCTGGGTGAGTCGGTCAGGGTAATCCCCGGGCTGTTTCATATCACATTGGTCCTTAACAGCGGGGCGGCTTTCGGACTTTTCAAGGGCCGCAGCGTCTTCTTCGTGGTATCGACGGCCCTCGTAATAGTCTTCATATGCTTTTACGTCATTCGCGGCGGATGCAGGGACATCCTGATACTGACCGCCCTGGGCCTCATTCTCGGCGGCGCGGCGGGTAACCTCATAGACAGGGCTCTGTTCGGTTATGTAATAGATTTTTTGGATTTCCGGATCTGGCCGGTATTTAATATCGCGGACGCGTCTATTACCATAGGCGCCTTTATTTTAGCCATAAGACTGATGGTAGATAAAAGATGCTGTACGACATAGGTTTTTTCATATTTTCCATTATCTATCTGCCTCTCCTGGTATTTAAAGGGAAGCTGCACAGGGAATTTCCCGAAAGGTTCGGCAGGTATGCCTTGGCCAAAGAGAAGGTGCTTCTCTCCGGAAGAGACCGTATATGGATACAGGCCGTGAGTGTGGGCGAGGTGGCCGTATGCAAAAGCCTTATTCCTCTCTTAAAGGAGAGGTTACCGGGACACGAGCTGGTAGTATCTACCATAACAAAAGCCGGTAACGACCTCGCAAAAAAACTCTTTTCAAAAGATGCCGTGATAATATATTTTCCGCTCGATTTCGGTTTTACGGTGAGAAGAGCCGTAAAATATATCAAACCCGGGATATACATAATGGTAGAGACGGAGATCTGGCCCAATCTTCTTAGCGAGCTTTCGCTAAATTCCGTCCCTTCGGTGATGATAAACGGCAGGATATCGGACAGCTCAATAGGGAAGTACAGATTAGTTAAGCCTTTTTTGAAGAATGTGCTCTCCGAAATATGCGCATTCTGCATGCAGGATACCATCGATGCCGAAAGAGTGATTGAATTAGGGGCGCCTCCCGACAGAGTGAAGGTCACGGGAAATATGAAATTCGACTTAGGATCTCCGGCCAATGGCAGGGCCCCGGATGTTGTACGCCGATCTTTAGGCCTGAACGAGGAAGAGGCGCTCCTTGTAGCGGGCAGCACTCACGAGGGCGAGGAAGAGGCGGTCGTCGAAGCATTCAAAGGGCTTATCCTTGAGTTCCCGAAGCTTAAATTGTTGATAGCTCCGCGCCACATCGAGCGCGTTGAGGAGATCGAAAGTGTTATAAAAAAATACGGATTCGAACCCATAAGAATTTCCAGGATTTGTTCGTTGCCTGAGCGTCATTGCGAGGAGCCGAAGGCGACGAAGCAATCTCAAAAACGGGATTGCTTCGCCCCTTCGGGGCTTGCAATGACGGAAGATATCTTTGCTCGCAATGACATCCCGGCAACAGCGCCCGTCCTCATCCTCGACACAATAGGGCGTCTCAATGAAACGTATTCAGCCGCAACGCTGGTCTTCATAGGCGGAAGCCTCGTTAAACACGGAGGGCAGAACCCCATAGAGCCGGCCGTCCTGGGAAGAGCCATACTTTTCGGGCCCCATATGTTCAATTTTAGATACATAACGAAAGTTTTATTGAAGGAAGGCGCTGCCCTGCAGGTTGCCGGTAAGGAAGAGTTGGTCAAGAATTTAAAGATGCTTCTTAAGGATCCCCTGAAGAGATCTGAGCTCGGTGACAACGCAAAGAGGGCGATCGCCCGGAACCGCGGCGCGACAAAAAGGAATTTAGAAAAGATAAGCGAAATATTAAGATGTCCCTCGGCGCGTTTCACTTGCTCGGGACATGGTGAGCCCCTCGACTTCGCTCGGGACAGTTCGTCCCTCGACAGGTTCGGGACGAATGGTGAGCATTGCCGAATCCATTCGAGGGGCAGTGAGCCTGTCGAACTGCGGAGTCGAACCATGACCGATTTTATCTATTCCCTGATGACCGACAAGAAGAGAGGCGCGGCATTTTTACCGTTCAAGCTTATCCTGTATCTGGCCTCGCTGATATACGGACTGGCCATCCTTGTAAGGGGGATTCTGTATAAGCTGCATATATTCAATACCCGTAAAGCGCCGCTAGTGGTTATAAGCGTTGGTAATGTAACCCTTGGAGGCACGGGAAAGACCCCGTTCACGATATTGCTTGCAAAAATATTAGAAGAGGACTTAAAGAAGAACGTATGTGTCCTCATACGCGGCTACGGATGGGATGAGCAGGAGATGCTTAAACGAAATCTCGCTGATGTGCCGATCCTGGTGGGCCCCGACAGGAACCGAACGTCGAATAAAGCGGTGAAGCTCTATGGCAGCGACACGGCGATACTCGATGACGGTTTTCAGCATTGGGAGCTTTTAAGGGATCTGAATATAGTGCTGATAGATTCGCGTAACCCGTTCGGCAACGGCCATCTCTTCCCACGCGGCGTATTGCGCGAATCAAAAAGATCCTTAGAGAGGGCAGACGTTATAGTTCTCACAAAAAATAACGGGATAGCCGCCGGTATGAACAGTATCAGGAAAGAGGTAAGCGCTATCAGCAAGAGCGCGATGATTCTGGAAGCCGTGCACGTGCCCAAGCATCTCTATGAGGGCAGGGCCAGATCGGTCCACGATCTGTCAACGGTCAGGGCGAAGAGGGTCATTCTGCTTTCCAGTATAGGTGATCCCTTGTATTTCGAGGAGACGGTAAGGAGTCTGGGGGCCGATGTGATCGAACACATAAAATTTCCGGATCATCATGATTACAGAAAGAAGGATATAGAGAGAGTAACCGCAAGATGCGATGAGAGGCATTTTGATCTTATAATCACAACTGAAAAGGATATCGTTAAATTGAACCGTTTGGGGTTATTTATAGGCTCTTATAAAGTCTTGACCCTGGCAGTAGAGATGCAGATACTTTTGGGGAAGGAGAATTTGATTGATAGATTACATAGCCTCTATACTCACTAGAGCGCTCAATATAATTTTCCATCTTCTCCCTATAAAGGCCGATCTCTGGATGGGCAGATCGATCGGTAGGTGTGCTTTTGCCTTCAACAAGAAGAGGCGGTTGATAGCCTACGCCAATCTCAAGGCCGCCTTCGCCAAAGAGAAGAGCCCCGAAGAGCTGCGGGCCATTACCAAAGATGTTTATGTGAATCTCGTCCAGACGTTTTCCGAGATAGCAAGCCTTACCAAGTTAAACAAAGATTACGTAAATAGGTATGTGGAAGTGGTAAATATGGAGCGGATAGAGAATGCGGCCACGTCCGGTAGAGGCACCATGCTTCTTACGGCCCATTTCGGCGATTGGGAGTTTTCGAGCCTTGTGAGCGCCCTGAAAGGCTTTCCTATAACTGTCCTGGCGCGGGAGCAGAAGATGAAGCATTTGAATGAATTGCTGAACCGCCTAAGAGAGTCCAAGGGGTGCAAGGTCGTAAGGAAGGGGATGTCGACAAAGAATATATTAAGAGAGCTTTGCAGGAAGAATATGGTCGGCATATTATCCGACCAGGATGCGGGCAAGAATGGAACGTTCGTAAACTTCTTCGGACGCCCCACATCGGCGCATATAGGGCCGTTCGAGATAGCAAAGCATACAAATTCTATAATACTACCCAACTTTATAGTGCGCGTCAACGGGCCATTTCATAAATTATATCTTGAGGAGTATATTGATGTCGGGCGGTCGGATGGCAGGGAGGGTTTGATAGACGGTCTCCAGAGATATATGTCGCTTTTGGAAAAATATATAAGAAAGTATCCGGCGCAGTGGCTGTGGCTGCATAAAAGATGGAAGTCCACGCCCAAGAGGACAGTCCTCGTACTTAATGATGGAAAGGCCGGTCATCTTAATCAGTCGCTTGCGGTGGCGCGCCAGATAGAGCGGGTTAGGGCGACTCAAAATTACGGGACAGGAGATACCGATATCGTGGTTGTGGATGTCAAGTATAAGAGCAAACTTTTCAGGGCCCTCCTCTTCTTTGCGTCAATATTCGCTTCATGGAGATGTCATGGCCGCATGAGCTTCATGAAGATGTGCCTCCAGAATGATTCTTACGGGCAGCTGATGAAAACATACGCTGAGTTTATCGTTTCCTGCGGCTCGAGCCTGGCGCCCGTGAATATATTCATGTCCAAAGAGAATAACGCTAGAAATGTTGTGGTGATGGATCCGGCCGTTCCGTTTAGCCTGAATAAATTCAATTTCGTCATCGCGCCGAAGCACGACAATGTTAAACCGCGCAAGAATGTGATCACGACTACGCTTGCGCCGAATCTTGTGGATGCAGAATCATTGCGGTTGTCGGGAGAAAAACTTAAAAACAATATAAGAATTGAAAAAGATAAGGTAATAGGCCTTTTAATTGGCGGCGACAATCCGGAATTTGCACTTTCAGATAACTTATTGGAGAAGACTTTGGCCGATGTGCTTAAGATATGCGAATCGAATGGGGCCGATTTACTCGTTACGACTTCACGGCGCACAAATAGAGCGCAGGAAGCTATCGTAAAGGCTGCATTGCAGAGCAATCCGAGATGCAAGCTGCTCGTTATAGCAAATGAGAATAACCCGGAAGGTACATTAGCGGGGATACTGGCCTTGAGCAATGTCATTGCGGTTTCCGGCGAATCAATATCGATGGTTTCGGAAGCAGTGAGTTCCGGCAAGAAGACGGTAGTCTTCAGCCTCGATAAGAAAAAACGCGGCAAAAAACCTAAGCATGAGTTTGCCCTGGAGAATCTTGTGAAAGAAGGCTACGTATCCATCGCTAGGTCCGGAGAGCTGATATCGCTCGTAGGCCGTGCGCTCAAAGACGCTTCGCCCGCGAAGAGGGTCGATGACATGGATAAGATTTATGAAGCCATGCGGGCGTTGATATAATAGTTGTAGGGTCTGACCCTAAAGAAAGATTCTAATGGAGGAGGCCGAAGGCCGACGAAGCAATCTCAAAATCGCTCTTTAAATAATTTTTATGGGTCCTGCCATTGGATCACCCAAATTTTGTGATTTGGGGTTTACAATAGACAGGGGATAGATGCGGGTATCTGTGTGTCGCTCAAGCCCCTAAACTTAAATAGCACGGGCTAAGCAGAGCTCCACCCCCATCCCAAATTTAAAATTTGGGTCCCATCCAATGTCACCCATAAAAATTTGCATAGACAGTCTCTTTAGCGCAGGCAGTTCACTTTTCGTTCACTGCCTGCGCTTACAAAACGTAAATGGCGCAACTAGGCGGTGCCCCACAGGTTCCGCATGGGATGCGAAGCGAGAAAATTATTACAAAAGGAGGAAGTTGATCATGAATATATTGCGCAAGGTGATATTTGTAAGCGCGGCTATTTCTCTTTTGCTTTTCCATGCCCCGCGATCTGTGTTAAGCCAGGAAGACTCATCTATATCATTGGCAAGACGAAATAATGTTTTTGCGTTGAACCTATACGCAAAACTTAAAGATAGAGACGGCAATATCTTCCTCTCGCCATATAGTATCTCGACAGCCTTGGCCATGACCTATGCGGGAGCTAGGGGAGATACCGCGACTCAAATAGCGCAGGTCTTTCACTTCGAATCTGAGCAAGCTACAAATAATGTCTCTTTCAAAAGGCTGCAAAAAAGCTTGAATGATGCAGGAGCCAAAGGCAGCTTTGAGCTCAATGCAGTCAACGCGCTCTGGGCCCAGAAAGGATACGCATTTTTACCCGATTATCTTAAGGCTGTAAAAGAGGATTACAATGCCCAGGCCCGGGAGCTTGACTTCAAGAATGCGGCAGAAGCGTCTCGCGGGATCATCAATACCTGGGTTGAGGACAAGACAAAAAATAAGATACAGGACCTTATACCACAAGGCGTATTAACTGATCTTACCAGGCTTGTGCTCACAAATGCCATCTACTTTAAAGGAAAGTGGGAGTCAGTATTTAAAAAAGATATGACTAAAGACGCTCCTTTTAATCTTATAGACGGCACCACATGCCAGGCGCCGATGATGAATAAGACCGAAGAGTTTTTGTATGGGGAGGATGCAGACGCCCAGGTTCTATCCATGCCTTATCAAGGTAACGACCTGTCCATGGTTGTTATTCTACCCAAAGAAAAGGACGGACTAGGCCGGATCGAAAAGGATATAAATATTGACAGGGTAGAAAACCGGCTTGCAGCATCTGGTTTTTTAAAGATGGAAGCGGTGATAGTATCTATCCCAAGGTTTAAGATAACATCAGAATTTGAGCTTGCCGATACTCTCGGCAGTATGGGCATGCCAAACGCGTTTAGTGAAAGTGAAGCTGATTTCTCAGGGATGACAGGCAAAAAAGATTTATTTATCGGCGCTGTAATACATAAGGCGTTCGTCGACGTAAGTGAGGAGGGCACAGAAGCGGCTGCGGCGACAGCTGTGGTGATGATGGCCATGGCGGCGCCGGGACATCCTGTAAAGGAAATCAAATTCATCGTGGACCACCCATTCTTATACATAATACGGGACAATAATTCAGGGAGCATTCTATTCATGGGCCGTATAACGAACCCGTTGAAATAGATGGCTCTGAGTCTGTTGCCGAACTCGCAATTCCGTCATTGCGAGGGCACTTTAGTGCCCGAAGCAATCTCAAAATTGTTCTTTGCCAGCGCTCGGGGTATTGTTTGCGACCTGAATTTTTTCGCATCAGCATGAAGGCGGTTACCTTGTGTCCGCCTTCCGCGGACATAAATTGGCAT
>JAPLMG010000062.1 GCA_026387165.1 Candidatus Omnitrophota bacterium | reverse complement strand
TATTTCCTCTCCCCCTTCAGGGGGAGAGGATTAAGGTGAGGGGGATACGGTCTTTAAATCCGGCCTGATGCTGTAGAAGAATATATACTTCCCTACTACCCTGTATATGGTCCTGAGCCTCATAGCCCCGGAAAACGACTGTAAGAATGTGGCAGGGTCCGGATTCTTCCCCTTTTCAAGGATTATGTAGAAGAGGCGGCGCGGCTCTTCCACCACCCCCACCTCCTTAACGCGGTAGTTATCCCTGATATATTCGAAAAGCTTAGGGTTCGTATTTTGCAAAGACAGGGCGTACTCCGCGGGATAAAAACACGCATACCTGATATTGAACTTCGCCTCTCTCTCTTTGAACTTCTCGAGATCGTCTTCCCAGCCGGCATAACGCTTAGCATAGCGGGCTATCCCGTAACCTTGTGAATGCGTGAGAAGAAATACCCTGTCGCCCGGTTTAGTGAACTCAGCAAGAGACTCTCCGGCAACGTCCATACCAGCATAGATGGTAGAATGCATCCTGAGAAGCGAGTCATAAGCAAACGGCCCCGCGCCTACAGCGACCGCGAGCGCGCATAAGACGAATAGATCTTTCTTGATGAGCTTCCCCAGTAATTCCGATATGAGAACTACGGAATACGTCGTAGAGACGCAGACCAGCATAAGGAACGGGACCTGGTAATAATTGTGCTGATTTATAAGGTCGGAAAGCACCATGCAATAAGGGATGATCGTGAGAGCCCAGCCTATGATGTAACGGTTCAAGAGCCCTCTCCTCCTGAAGAACGCCATGACTATACCTGAAGCGGCCAATGTAACATATATAGGCCCAAAATTCTCTCCCTTGATATACCACCATATCATCCTGCCGTATTTTTGCCAGTAGGCAGGAGTGAATATTTCGAATATCCTGACGCGGCCGAGCGTCGTAAATTCCCATTGCCCTATATGTTTTAATAAGAGAACCGTGCATGGTATAAGCAGATATGAAAGCGCCGCGACAACGGCATATTTGAGCAATTCGCGCTTCTTCTCCCTGAAGATGGTCAGATATGGCAGGCAAAATAATAGAGGCATGGCCGAAATCAAAAAATTGAATTTGTAAATCCATGCCATAGAGATCGCCAGCCCGCCGAAAAGAATATTCCGCTTCTTAAACGTCGTTATGAACTTTAAATAGAAGAGATTCCCCATGCTCATAAAAAATAGCCCGGGGCTCTCCGGCTGAAGGTTTCTGGAGAAGAATACCGGCAGCGGCAAAGTCGCCATCATAAACGCTGAAAATAAAGCCGCGTAGCGGTTCTTTACGAAGAGCGTCCTGCTTATAAAGTACATCACCAGGACGCTGCCTATCCCGAAGAAGACGTTAAATAACCGCGCGCTCCAGAGATTCTGCCCGAATATCTTCCAGGCCGCTATTATCTGGTAGGAGATGATAGGCGGCTGCGGATATAGCCTCATTATGGGAACGTCGTCGAACGGCCCGTAATAGTATATGCGCCTGGTTACGAAGTCGCCGGTCCTGAGCATCTCCTGAGCCATGCTCAGGTATTCGTGCTCTTTTCCGCCGTGATACCCTATCGATGGAAAATCCAGATTGTAGCATCGCAGGCCCGCGGCCAGCACTAATATCAGAAAAAGCACCGTCGCGATCTTCATTATATCACCTGGTTCGAGTCCGGCCTGGGCGGAATATTGATCTCTTCCATGAATATGAGGCTGAGGAAGAATGAGGAGAATATCGTCTGAAGGCCGATCACGAGGAGCGTCATAGCCAGCACCGACTCTCTTATGCGGTAGAGGGCGCCGAAATACTTTGAGAACCATTCTACGAATACAAACAGGTTCATAGTTAAACCTATCAGGAATATGATCCCTCCAAGGATAAGCCCGCGCTCCAGGTTAAAGTACCTGCCTATCAAGCGCATGAAACCATCTTCCTTGATATAACCGTTGCGGATAGCGAATGCGTGGGCGAATATGCCTATATTTATTACCTGGTATGAAAGTATGGATATCGCGCTCGCGAATATCATCAAGTGCGTATCCCAGAAGCGGCCCAGGAAAAAAAACGGCCCTTTGAGCAATAGCGCCAGGAGCCCTATGCCGACGGTAACCCCTATGCAGCCCGGCGCAAAATAGAGCCAGACCGGACAATAGAGCAGCATGAACCTGATGTGCCGCCATGCATCCTTGAAGGAATTGAGCTTGGACTCGCCCTTGCGCGGATAGTAACGTATCGGTACTTCGTGAACTTTAAGATTATTCGTGAGCGCCGAGACTACCATCTCTGTCGCGAACTCCATGCCGGTCGTATGCAGCATCATCGCGCGATACGCGTCCCGCGTGAACGCGCGCATGCCGCAGTGGATGTCGGACAGCTTGGTGCGGAAGAATATGCGCGTCATACAGGAGAGGATCGGGTTGCCTATGTAGCGGTGCGACCAGCTCATAGCGCCCTTGTCCATCCCCCCCCTGAAGCGCGAGCCGATGACAAAATCATGCCCCTCTTTCAGCTGCTTCAAAAATACCGGGATATCGTAGAAGTCATAGCTGTTGTCGCTGTCCCCTATTATTATGTACTTGCCCTTAGCCTCTTTGAGCCCGCGCAAATACGCCGCCCCGTAGCCTTTTCTCGGTTCGGTTAAGATGATCGCTCCTTCGGCGGCCGCAATATCCTTCGAGCGGTCGACAGAACCGTTGTCAGACACTATTATCTCGCCGGCTATTCTCTCGCGGGCAAATACATCTTTTATCTTTTTTATGCAGGCGCCTACGCCTTCTTCTTCATTGAGGCACGGCATTACAACAGAAACTTCTATATTACCCATTTTTCACCATACTATCCTGAGATACCGGATACCAATTTTCCCGGAATTCATCGTGAAAAGAATGCTCGCAGATCATTAATATTTTCAATTTCCCCTGTCCCTGATATCGTCCTGTATAAGCATCTTCTGCAGCCATATATATAAAGACGTATAAAGATATCTTCTTCCGAGACTTCTTATGCTGAACTTAGAAACACCGCTTTCCCTGCCATACCAATTTATGGGAATAGAAGCCGCTTTGTATCCCCTTACGAGGGCCTTGAGGGGCAATTCCACTGTTATATTAAAGTACAAGGATTCGATCGGTTTCATAGACTCTATAACCTCTCTCTTATAGGCCTTAAACGCGTTGGTCAGGTCATTATGCCCGGTAAAGAAAAGAACCTGTAAAAAAGTATTTGCCAGCCTGTTTAAGATCAATTTGTGAAGAGGATAATCGCTTACGACCGCGCCTTTAACGAACCTCGAGCCAAAGACGCAGTCGTACCCCTCCTCAATTTTCCTGAAATATCGCACTATGTCTTTCGGGTCATCCGAGGCATCTCCCATGACCGTCACTATGGCATCTCCTTTAACATTATCAATGCCTTCTTTTATGGCCCGGCCAATGCCGTTCGGCGGCTTTCGATGAATTACCCTTATGTTATCATACTCCGAGGCTAACCGGTCGGCGATCTGAGGCATTGAGTCGCTGCTATTATCGTCGACTATTATTATTTCATTCAGTATTGATTCTCTCTTCAATTCCTCCAAAATATCCAGGACAACCTTTTTGATAAGGGCCTCTTCATTACAAGCGGGTATTATTACAGACAGCTTCATCTTATCCGATCGCATTATACATACCTCACTATTGCTATCCCAATTACGTCATCGGAGAGCGAAGCGAAGGATCTAAATGTATAGATTCTTCATCGGGATTCATTTCATTCATCCCTTCTCTAAAATGACAAATATGATTTCGAATCTCAAAATGAGTTTGTCGTCCGATGTTATTGGCTAATCTGGACACAAGTAATACCTCACCATATTATTTTGAAGTAGCGTATGTAATTGTTGCCTTCGATAACTTCTATGGCAGGCGCAAAATGCCTTAGCCCCTGCCCCCTTAAGAAATATAGCCGCGTGAACAAGCTCTTTCCGAGCTGATAATCCATAAGGACCGCTTTATATCCGTCATCCGTTTTATACATCAGCACCGAGTACGGGACGTTCGGGTTCGGCGGCGAAGCCTCGACCACGCCTTCGGGAGTAGCCATAAAAAGGCTCCGGGGTATCTGTCCGTTGTTCGACTGGAACATCTGCTCCTTAGCGTTGTAAGCCAGGCCGTTGCCGTAGTAGACCGTGCCGTCCCTGTCTGAACCGTTTATCACATCACTGTAGAAACGGAGAGTCCTCGACAGCCAGTCATCCGACATCTTGTTCGAGAGCAGAAACGCCTCCTGGTAAAACGTATTTGTCTCGTTCTCTTCCCTGCCGCCGAGATTCTTCAGGTGCTCCGTTATCTTATTCTGCTCCAATTTATTGAAGTTCTGCGCTATATATACCTTCGCGAAGTCCCAGTTGCCCAGATATGAGATCGCCCCGATCTTCGGCATCATGGAAGAGTCTACCACAAAACCGGCGTTTCCCGGGGTGACAAAAAGTATTTCCCATACCTGGCGCGCGGCCTGGGGCGGCAAAAAATCCAAAAGCGTGGCCTGGGCCTTTTCCGGATTCGAGACGAGCAGCCTCTCCAGTAATAAGACCGCTTTGAGCTGGTCGGCCACATACTGGTTGATGATCTCGAACGCCCTGTTGCCGCCGTTATTAAGCATCCTCAGGATCGCCACTGATTCTTCCTCGTCATTGGAGAGCAGCGCCTTGGCCATCCAGTACGCCTGAGGCGTATCCTGGCTCTGGCCGTCGAATATGACGCGGCGGTCAGCCACCACTTTGAACCAGTCTCCGAAATCCCACCATGAATTCACTATCGCGTCCGGCGGCGTCTTTTCTTTCATCAGGTTAAGCATCTTGTACCAGCCGTA
>JAPLMG010000270.1 GCA_026387165.1 Candidatus Omnitrophota bacterium | reverse complement strand
AAGATAGTCCTTGACGGTGAGCCCACATTCAAAGAGTTGCGCGATGCGGCTATCAAGTATGCCGAAGTGAGCCCCGAGAAGATAAAGAGGTGGCGCGCCGAGAGCAAGGCGAGCGCTCTTCTGCCGAAGGTGTCATTTGGCGCAGACAGGAATACTGCAGATCTTTGGCATTGGGAGGGCGGGTCGACTGTAAAGGAAAATGACGACGTATTAAGGCAAGGCCGTGACACTATAGACTGGGATGCGACCGTAAGCTGGGAGCTCGGCAACCTCATCTGGAACGACGATCAGACCAATATAGACGTGCGCTCGCGCCTTATGGTTCAGCTCAGGAACGACATTCTTGATGATTTACGGCGAACGTATTTTGAGCGTAAGCGCCTGCAATTTGAGCTTATGTCCGGTTCGCCTAAGGATATTAACGCGAAGTTCGAAAAGGAGCTGAGACTGCAGGAATTGACCCAAGCAATAGATGACCTTACAGGCAACTACTTCTCGGAGCATGCTAAAAAAGAGCCATCTAACCAGGTTAGTCAGTATAAAGACAGAGGCTAACCTGGTTATATGAAGGTGAAAGGTGAATCTTTTTTCTTGACAACATCGGGCATATAGAGTTATACTTATATTCGAAATTCAGGGTGAGTTTTCCCTCGGGGCACATTTCTTTAAAGACTAATTCCCAATATAGAGACAAATAATAGGATGACCTCTAATTAACCGCATGCCGCATAACAGCGTTCCGTATCATGCCTAAAAAAAGACTCTTCCTGATAGACGGTAATTCATTCTGTTATAGGGCTTTCTATGCCATAAGGAGCCTTTCCAATTCGAAAGGTCAGCCTACGAACGCCATATACGGCTTTAATTCGATGTTGGGCAAGATAATAAAGGAAGAGAAGCCGGATATGCTGGCCGTGGCATTTGACCTCAAGGGCCCCACATTCAGGCATAAGAAGTTCGAAGAATACAAGATCCACAGAAAACCGATGCCGGACGATCTCGTAAGCCAGATGTCCTATATCAAGCAGCTGGTACAGGCTCACAATATCCCGATATACGAAATGCAGGGTTACGAGGCCGATGATGTTCTCGCCACGCTCGCGAAGAAGGCGCAAGCTAAAGATATAGAGACTTTCATAGTGACAGGAGATAAGGACGCACTTCAGCTTGTGGATTCTCACATAAAGGTTTACTCGACCCATAAAGAAGGCCTCATATATGACGAGCATAAAGTTAAAGAGATCTACGGCGTAGGGCCCGACAAGGTGACCGATATAATGGCTCTGATGGGAGACGCTACGGACAATATCCCCGGGGTCAAAGGGATAGGCGAAAAGTCAGCCATAGAACTGATAGGTGAGTTTGGGAGCCTTGATGGGATATACAATAACATAGATAAGGTGAAGAGTGCGGCCAAGCAGAGGATCCTTGCCGAAGGCAAGGAGAGCGCGTATTTGAGCAAAGAGCTTGCAACCGTGGATATCGATGTTCCGATAGATATAGATTTTAAAAAGCTGGAGCTGAAAGAGCCTGATCAGATCAGGTTGTTGGAGATGTATAAGGAGCTCGAATTCAAGTCCCTCCTGAAGGACCTGACACCCACGAAGTCGTTAAATTCAGAATATATTCTTGTGGATGACGAGAAGGCTTTTGATGCGCTCGTCAATGGTTTGAAAAAATCTAAAGAGTTCGTATTTGATACGGAGACCACAAGCGAAGATCCCGTCCTCGCCAAATTGGCGGGCATCTCATTTTCATGGAAAGAGGGGGCGGCGTATTATGTGGGGGTGAGCGAAGGCCGAAGTGAGGACAGAAAGCTCGGCGTTGAACTGGTCATTGGAAAATTAAAAGATATATTCGAGGATGAGACGATTAAAAAGACTGGGCAGAACGTAAAATACGACTACATAGTTCTTGCAAATTACGGTATTCGCGTCAAGGGAATAGTTTTTGATACTATGGTGGCGTCGTATCTGTTGAATCCGTCAAAGCCCAACCACGGCCTCGATGATATATCGTTCGAATATCTGAACCACAAGATGACGACATCTATCCAGGAGCTTATAGGAAAAGGCAAATCGGCGATTACCATGGACAAAGTCGATGTCGAAAAGGTCTCTGACTACTCATGCGAAGACAGCGATGTCACATTCAGGCTGAAGACGATACTTGAAAAAGAGATATCGCAGAAGGGTCTGGACGGACTTCTTTATAAAGTTGAGATGCCGCTGGTAGAGGTTTTGGCCGATATGGAGATGAGCGGCGTCTCTATTGATAAAGAGTATTTGGCGCGCCTGTCTAAGGAGATGGAGAAGAAGCTTGAAAAATTGACCGCGGATATTTATGAATTGGCGGGTGAGGAGTTCAACATAAATTCACCGAAACAGCTTTCGGTTATTCTGTTCGAGAAGATGCAGCTCCCCGTGATAAGAAGGACCAAGACGGGGATATCCACCGATGAAGAGGTCCTGACCAAATTGGCTCTGAGCCATCCGCTGCCTGAAAAGCTGCTGGAATACAGAGAGCTATCCAAGCTTAAATCTACATATGTGGATTCATTGCCGGATCTTGTAAATCCCGCGACAAATAGAGTGCATACATCCTTTAATCAGGCGGTTACGGCTACGGGCAGGCTTTCATCCAGCGGGCCGAATCTGCAGAATATACCGATAAGGACCGAGGAGGGAAGAAAGATACGCAAAGCTTTTATCTCATCGGATAAGAATAATCTCCTTTTATCTGCGGACTATTCGCAGATAGAGCTCAGGATATTGGGGCATCTATCCCAAGACACAAATCTTATAAAGGCATTTAAAGAAGGCTCCGATATTCATGCCTATACGGCGAGCCTTGTATTCGCGGTTAAAGAGTCCGACGTCACACCCGACATGAGAGGTATGGCAAAGACCGTTAATTTCGGCATCCTCTACGGCATGAGCCCGTACGGGCTGTCTCAGAGCCTGAAAATAGATGTAAATAAGGCCAAAGAGTTCATAGACTCGTACTTCGAGAGATATCCCGAAGTAAAATTCTATCTCGAGGGCCTGATAGAGGAAGCGCGCCAAAACGGATATGTCACGACACTGCTCGGAAGGCGCAGGTATATCCCCGAGATCAATAGCACCGATATGCGCATGCGGCAGTTCGCCGAAAGGACGGCCATAAATACGCCGATCCAGGGTTCCGCGGCGGATATCATAAAGGTAGCCATGATCTCGATACATGAAAGATTGTCAAAGAAGAAACTGGCAGCGAAGATGATAATGCAGGTGCATGACGAACTCGTATTCGATGTCCCGAGAAACGAATTGAAGAAAGTATACAAGATAGTGAAAGACGGGATGGAGAATGTGATAGAGCTTAAAGTTCCGGTCGAGGCCCACGTGGAGGTGGGCGAGAACTGGCTGGAGATGAAGAAGTACGGAGGTTAAATCCTATTATGTCATGCCCGCGCAAGCGGGCATCCATAAACGATCTTCGTCATAGATTCCCGCTCCCCGCTTTCGCGGGGACAGGCTTCGCGGGAATGACAGTAGCGCTTTTAGAATTTCGAATTTTTAAAATGGAGGTAACATGAGCAAGCTCAAAGTACTTTTGGCGTCGAGTGAAGTTGTTCCGTTCGCTAAGACCGGAGGGTTGGCCGATGTGGCGGGGAGCCTGCCGCTGGCTCTGGAGGAGCTCGGTGTAGATATAAGGGTCATAATGCCCAAATACGCTTCGGTAAAAGTGGCGGGCAATTCCGCCACGATAGGCAAGAATATAAAGGTCTATTTCGTAGAGAACGATGACTACTTTAACAGAAAAGAGCTATATGGCGATAAGTTCGGAGACTACAAGGATAATCTCGACAGATTCGCCTTTTTCTCCCGCGAGATATTAGAGAGGTGTAAAAAAGAGAAGTTCGCTCCTGATGTCATTCATTGCAATGACTGGCAGACGGCTCTCGTTCCGGTATATTTAAATACGCTTTATAAGTATGACTCCTTCTTTGCCGACACAAAGGTCCTTTATACGATACATAACACGGCGTATCAGGGGGTATTTTCGAAAGA
>JAPLMG010000125.1 GCA_026387165.1 Candidatus Omnitrophota bacterium | reverse complement strand
TGGAATGAAGAGAGATATACGCGCCTATGACTAAAACGACGAGTATAAAATAACCCTCTCCGTGAATCACCCTGTTAGAAAACGGATATTCCTTCATAAGTGAGCGGACTAAGTACTGAATCTCTCTAATTCTTCCTTCAGCTTTTTCATCTTCTCTTTTGCCTGATCACTCGCGGGCATCGATGCCAGCTCAGCCGCTATCTTTTTAACAGCGACGACATTGGACCTGAGTGACCTGACCATAGCGTCTAAGCTCGCCGCGATGGATTTCATTTCATCTGTCGTCCGCAAATTGAACGTTTTTTTAAGGTCGCCGGCGGCCACATCGTCTACATCCTTCTCTATCCTGTATAAGGGCCCCGCTATCCTATGCGAGGTAAAGAGCGTCACCGCGATAGTCGCCAGCCCTATCGATATTATCATGACTGTGCTAGCCAGGATCACGGCAGGTAATATAAAATCCGCCGTGCTCTTTATAGTAAGCCGGGAATTCTCGAAGATCGTCGTGACCGTTGCCTTCGACATAAGATAGATGATAGCGCCTGAGATGAACGATCCTATGATAACGAGCGCGCAGAATTTCATTATGAATTTTTTCTGAAACTTCTTACCGATATAATAATTTTTTCTTCTTTCCAGTGACTTTTTCATGGCAAGGCCCCCTCTTATTATCCGCTATTCGAGCGTAACTTCTTTAAGGTTCTCATCGTACTCTTTTATCACCGCGTTCTTCTTAAGGCCCGATATCCATTTGTCGAAATCTTCCCGGACCTTCTCCTGCCGCCCGGCTTTACTGCCCGCTGTTACGCTTTTGGACAATTCTTCCGTCTTCTTCTTTATCAATAATTTCAACAGGGCCTGTTCCCAATACCGCTCTATCTCTTTCATGAACGCCTTGTCTTTATCGAAGTTTTGCCGCTGGGCCTCCTGCAGCAGTACTTCTTTCGTTATCAATTCAGCCAGTAATTGCTTTTTGGCAGTATAGGAGTCGGCATCCGGGTATTTATTGGAGAGGACCGGCTCCGCCTCATCCTTAAAGTCTTCGGCCGTCATCGCATAATCATTGATCCTGGCCACGATCTTACCGCCGCCCGGCGCGGGCCCGTTATTTTCGCATCCATAAACCGATAAAAAAATAAGCGCTCCAAGCGCCGGCACCATCAACATACGTGTCCTCTTCATGATATTAATCCTCCTGTAAAACTGTCTTATCCGCCTCTCAACAGCGTCAATACGCGCCTATCCCGAATATCACAACAGGGACAGTCCTCACCAGTATCTTGAGATCGAGCCATAATGACCAATGGCTTATGTACTCCAGGTCTAAGTTCATCCATTCGCCAAAACCTATCCCGCCCCTCCCGCTGATCTGCCAGAGGCACGTGATCCCGGGGCGCATCGACAATCTCCGCCTCTGCCACGGCTCATATTTTGCCACCTCTTCGGCTATAGGGGGCCTCGGGCCGACGATACTCATCTGCCCCATGAAGACGTTGAAGAGCTGGGGAAGCTCATCCATGCTGGCCTTTCTCAGGAATTTACCGAACGGGGTAACGCGCGGATCGTTCCTCATCTTAAATACCGGGCCCTTCATCTCATTACGCTCCGCCAATTCAGCCAATCTTTCGTGCGAACCTTTATACATTGAGCGGAATTTATAAAGAGTGAAGCTCCTGCCGTTCAATCCTATCCTCTTTTGCCTATAGAGCACCTCGCCGGGTGAAGTGATCCTGATGATAAGCGCGACCGCCAGGAATATGGGGCTTAGCAGGACAAGCCCCGCTCCTGAGGCGATCATATCGAAGGCTCTCTTTATAAAGAGAGCCCACCCCTCAGCCGCCGTAGACTCAAACGTCAATAGCGGCAACCCGTCTATATCCGTCTGCCGGGCCCTGGCTATCTTCAGCTCAAAGAGGTCCACCGCTATGGTGGCTTTGACGCCTTCGGTTTCACAAATTAACAGAGAGCTCTCTATCACGCCTAATTTTGAGCGCGGAACGATGAAGATCACTTCGTCTATCGGCTGGTTATGCAGTATATCTGGAAGGTCCTTGAGGGTGCCTATCACCTTAACGCCCTCTACCTCTCTTCCTTCGTGCGCGGCCTCGTAATCGATGATACCCCTGATCCTCAGCCCCCACTCCGGATGGCGCTTTATCTTGCTTATGAAGAGGGCGGCCCTGTTTCCGGTGCCGACCATGAGCAATTTTCTGTAGTTATATCCTTGAGTCCTCATGTAATGGCTCACGTAAAATATCACTGCTTTTTCGGCGGCCAAAAAAATAGAGCTTACCGACAGGAATATGGCCATGAAAGCCCTGGAGACAAATTCTATTTTTAATATAAATGTGAGCGCGGCAAAAACGAGCCCGGTCAAAAGAGCCGCCTTCACTATCGCGCCCACGGCCTCGTAGATCTTTTTTGTCCTGAGGCTCCTGTACATTCCTGCCCAATGAAGCGCCAGGCACCAGACCGGGACCACAATGAAGAGGGCCACCAGATAATCGTTCAGGGATAACGCGGGGTCTCTTTGAACGACTTCAATTGCGGGGAATATGTTCAACTTGTAGAAATCATGAAAATTCTTGCGCAGGAAAAACGACACTAAGAAAGCGAGCGATACGATGGACGCGTCGAAGATCATCATGGCTTGTCTTACTACACGGTCCTTCTCGCGCAGCATACGGGCCTCTCGATAGTTAAAAAAAGTTACGCGTCTTACCGCCGCATTATAATAGCGGCCCAGACAGTAAATAGTATCATATTGGCCGGGATATGGAAATTGAAATCGACCAGGCCGGAAAATTGGGGACATGCACAGCTTTTAGTACGTGTCCCTAATTTTCAAATTTTCCCAATGATTAAGTAATGTGTCCCCGGAATTAGAATTAACCCACGTCTCCTCGCCGCATTATAATAGCGGCCCAGACAGTAAATAATATCATATTGGCCGGGATATGGAAATTGAAATCGACCAACCCGTGCATGCATAAGCTCAAAAACCCTATGGCGAGACCCAATATTACGGGATCCGACATCCCTTTGCGCAGGCCGGTCCCGATGACTATAGCGAATATCCATATCATGATGACGGGCGCCAATACCCCCATCTCGGATGCCATATGCAGGTAGTCATTGTGCGCGGAATTCGCCTGAACATCTAAGCCCGCGGGCCTGTATTTGGGAAATGCCCATACGAAGGTCCCGATCCCTGTCCCGATGGCCGGATTATGGGCTATGAGATCCGCCGAGCCTCTCCATATCTTAAGGCGCGTATCCGATGAAACCTCCTGCCCGGAGGCGCCGGTGATCGTCTCGATGCGCCGCGACACCACCTCTTTGCCAAAATAGATCAGAACGACCAGCGATATCAGCATCATCACCGATATGAGAACAGCGGCGTTCTTTCTTGAGTTCTTCTCGTTCCGGAGTATCACGGCAAACATAACACATAGGCCGGCGCCCAAGCACATCCACCCTCCCCGCGACTGGGTCATGAGGAAAGCCGCCATCATTACCGCTATCACAGCCGAATACCATATCTTCCGTCTGTATACCGCAAAACCTATGGCGGCGGTAATGGTCAATTCTAAAAAACCGGCAAAATGGTTATGGTTAACGTATGTGGAGGATAAAAATTCCTGTGGATACCACC
>JAPLMG010000269.1 GCA_026387165.1 Candidatus Omnitrophota bacterium | reverse complement strand
CTCGCGTCTAACTTGGTTAGATACTAATTTATGCGTAAGTAAAAAACTTTTTAAAAACCTTTAATATGCGAACAAAAAAAATAATCGATCATTCCCAGCTGTATACCTCCATACACCTCTCACAGCAAGTATACCCGAATTACCGGCCATGTCAAGGCAGGATAAGGCTACTGTTTTATTTCTAACATACCACTGTACCGGCACGCTTAATTATGAGGTCTTCCAGGAGGTTATGCGCCCCGATGAAGTGCAGGTAACGATGAGCGTTTTGGTCGTGCCCGAAAATGTCGCGACCGAGGTTATGGTATAAACAGGCGGCGCTCCATCAGACGTTATAGTGACTGCTATGCTTGTACCGACCGTAGGATCAAAGCTACTACCTAAAGGCCAGGCAGGCGTGATGGGGGGATTGCCGTCTGGGACTAACGGATTATAGTGACCTGATCTAATAATATATGACGCGTACTCCACACCTGAAATAGCTACATAATAAGCAAGCTTGTTCTCCTGCTGCCGCATGAACAACCTATGGCTTAAGAATACCGAAGTATAAAGCGCGCTTGCTAATATACTAGCTAATATAATAGCGATTATCACATATATGAGAACGAAACCTTTTTTCCGGCTGCCCTTTCTATTCATCGCTTTGTCTTTCTCATGGATAAAGTCAAGGTCCTGCTGGCTCCGTCATTCCAGGTTATCGTGGCCGTTATGTTTTTATAGCCGTTGGTAGTGGTATCTGCCCAATCAGTGTCCCATCTGGTTTCAGCGCTGACCGTATAAGACATTGTGCCGCCGTATCTACTCCTTAGATTGCTGTCCACGGGTAATAAATTGGTGGAGTTTGTAGCCAGGCTGGCGTAGCTGGAAGCAGAGAGCCTTTCCAGCGTATCGCATAAAAATTCTGTTGCGCAGGCGTAATTAAATGCCCTCATGGAACATGCGCTTATATACGCGTAAGCGCTGAATGCCGATACGGTAACTACGCATATAAGGACCATGGTTACGACCAATTCGGCCAGAGTCGCGGCCTTCTTGGGGCGGAAATGTAGTTTCATACACTAATAATACCACACTTACAAGGAGATGCAAATATAAAGTAGATTGCTTCGGCCGCTAAAGCGGCCTCGCAATGACGACGATAAAATAGGGGACAGCGCCCTATTTCAAAAGTTTTACTTCTTCAGCAGCTTTCGGAATTCTTTGGTGAGAGCGGGGATGATCTCGAAGATGTCGCCGACTATGCCGTATGTGGCGACTTTGAATATAGGCGCATCCGGATCTTTGTTGATGGCGAGGATAACTTTCGATGACTGCATGCCGATTAGATGCTGGATCTGGCCGGATATGCCGCAGGCTATATATAATTTCGGACAGACCGTCTTCCCTGTCTGACCTACCTGGTGCGAATACGGCATCCAGCCCGCGTCAACAGCAGCGCGCGAAGAGCCGACCGCGCCGCCGATAACCTTGGCGAGTTCTTTGATAAGCGAAAAATTCTCAGGGCCGCTCAATCCCCTCCCGCCTGAAACTATTATATCCGCCTCGGAGAGATTTATCGTCTCCTCTATCTCCTCCACTATATCGATTATCCTTGTCCGGGAGCTCAATATGCCGTCGCCGTACTTCTTCTTTATCACTTCCGCTTTGCGTGACTTATTGAGCTCGGGCTCTTTCATGACTTTATGGCGGACTGTCGCCATCTGAGGCCGATGGTTGGGAGTTATGATAGTCGCCATGATATTTCCGCCGAACGCCGGGCGCGTCTGAAGCAATAATCTCTCTTTTTCGTCTATATCAAGCCCCGTGCAATCAGCTGTAAGGCCCGCGTCTATCAGCACCGCGACTCTTGACATTAAACTCCTGCCTATAGTAGTGGCGCCGCACAAGACGACTTCCGGCTTACATTCCTTTATAAGCTCTACTAATACTTTTGTATACGGCTCGTCCTGATAATCCTTCAGTTGCGGCGAATTCACTAAATACACTCTATCGGCGCCTCGCCACGCTGCCTCATCTGCCTTGGACTCTATATTGTCTCCCAGAAGTACCGCGCAAAGCTTTCCGCCCAATTTTTTAGCCAATTTTTTGCCTTCTCCGAGCAATTCGAAAGAGATCGTCTGTATGACGCCCTTCTTCTGCTCACAGAATACCCATACGTCCCTGTATGCGCTTAGATCTTTCCTGGCGGCCGCATCCTTGTCCAATATTATAGCGGCAAATTTACAGGAATCCACGCAGGCCCCGCATAGGCTGCACTTCGAAAGGTCTATGACGGCCTGCTTACCTTCGATTTTGATAGCGCTAAAAGGACAGGCGCGCACACAGAGCGTGCAGCCCGTACATTTTTCGAGTATTATCCTTATCTTTTCATCCATAGTTTATTATTGCTTTGTCATTCCCGCGAAAGCGGGAATCCAATATATTAGATTCCCGATAAAAGCATTCGGGAATGACATGATTATCAAATTACTATATCTTTCAGGAGATCACTGACCTTTTGAGCGATCTCAGCCGCGTCGCCCTTCAACATCTGGCCGCCTTTTCTTGGCGGCGGCGTGAATATCTTCACGACACGCGTCGGAGAGCCGTCTAATCCTATATTTTCAGGTTTGGCATTTATATCGGCAGCCATCCATTGCGTGATCTTCGCGGACCTTGCTTTCATCATACCTCTTAATGAAGGCAGCCTCGGCGTATTTATCTCTTTCACGACCGTAAAGAGGCAAGGCAGAGGCGTCTCTACGATGTCGTAGCCCTCTTCCATCATCCTCTCCACCCTTGCCTTATTATCTTTAATCTCTTCTATCTTCTTTACATATGTCACCTGAGGTATGCCTAAATGAGTAGAGATCCCCGGGCCCACCTGTGCCGTATCTCCGTCCGAAGCCTGCTTGCCGCAAAGTATAATATCGAAAGCGCCTATCTTCTTTATCGCGCACGAAAGCGTATAGCTCGTCGCCCATGTGTCGGATCCGGCGAACTTCCTGTCGCTCACCAATATTCCCTCATCGCATCCAAGCGAGATCGCTTCGCGCAAAGCAGCGTCCGCCTGAGGCGGGCCCATGGTAATTACGGTGACTTTGCCGGTGAAGCGCTCTTTCAGGCGGACCGCTTCCTCTATCGCGTATGTGTCAAAGGGATTTATTATGCTCTCTACGCCTTCACGGATGAGCGTATTCTTGACAGGGTCTATCTTTACATCGGTGGTATTGGGTACCTGTTTTATGCAGACAATTATATTCATAAACTTAACCCCTGAACAATAAATTTCAATAAATTTCGCAAAGCAAATTTCTATGAATTTCGATTGTCGAAATTGGTTGAAATTTGTAGAAATTGATAGAAATTCATTTACTTGCCTTTAAAGACTCTTTGATGAGATGGGCAGCGATGACGTTGCGCTGTATCTGGTTGTTGCCCTCGTATATCTGCGTTATCTTGGCGTCTCTCATATATTTTTCGGCCGGATAGTCTCTCATATAACCGTATCCGCCCAGGATCTGAACCGCGTCCGTAGTGACCTTCATCGCCATATCTCCCGCGAATAATTTGCACATGGCAGAATCCCTGGCAACACCCGTTATGCCCGCATCTACCATCCTGGCAGTAGCGAATACAAGGGCTCTTGCGGCCTCTATTTGAGTTGCCATATCCGCGAGCATATGCTGTATAGCCTGGAAACTCGATATGGGCTGGCCGAACTGGATCCTCTTTCTCGCGTACTCGAGCGCGACATCTAAAGAGCCTTGCGCTATTCCGACAGCCTGCGCCGCCACTCCCGGACGCGAATTATCGAATGTCTTCATGGCCACTATGAATCCCATTCCTTCTTTTGAAATGAGATTCTCTTTCGGTATTTTGCAATCGGTGAATATGACTTCTCTCGTTGCTGACGAGCGGATACCCATCTTCTTCTCTTTAAGTCCGAACTCCATGCCCTTTGTTCCCTTCTCCGCTATAAAAGCGCTCGCTCCTCTTGCGCCCTTGGTCTTATCGGTCATCGCTATGACGGTGTAAACTTCGGCCTCGCCCGCGTTGGTGATCCACTGCTTGGTGCCGTTCAATACATAGTGGTCGCCGTCTTTTCTCGCCGTTGTCTTTATGCTGCCTGCATCGGATCCTGCTTCCGCTTCTGTGATACAGAAAGCCGCCAGCCTTTTACCTTTGGCTATATCGGGCAGGTATTTCTTCTTCTGCTCTTCGCTTCCGTACAAAAGTATCGGAAACGTGCCGAGGCCCGTTCCGGCGAAACCCAGCGCTATGCCGCCGCAGGCCCTCGAAAGCTCCTCGGTGACTAAGCACATCTCGGTTATTCCGCCGCCAAGGCCGCCATATGCTTCGGGAATATAAACACCGAATAGATCGCTATCCGACAGGATCTTCATTATCGGCCATGCGAACTCTTCCGTTTCGTCGTAATGGGCCGCCACGGGCTTTATCTTATCCCGGGCAATTTTGCGCGCCAGATCACGAACCATTACCTGCTGTTCATTGAATAGATAGTCCATGTTATTCTCCTAATATTTCAATGTCCAAATCCGAATGACGAATTAATATTCAATTCCCAAATTCTAATTTTGGAAATTGGGTAATTGGGATTTAATTCGTCATTGAATCATTGGACATTGATCATTTTTTAGGTGTATTTCTTCACAATCAACGTCGCGTTGTGTCCGCCGAAACCAAGGGCATTTGACGCCGCCACCTTTATCTTATGATGCCTGGGTTTATTCGGAACATAGTCGAGATCGCAATCGGGATCGCGCGTCTCATAATTGATGGTAGGGGGTATTATTGAATTTTTTATGGCCAATGCGCATACTATCATCTCTACGCCGCCCGCCGCGCCCAAGAGATGTCCCATCACGCTCTTTGTGGAGCTCACGGCCAGCTTTTTGGCATGGGCGCCAAAGACCTTCTTTATGGCAAGAGTCTCTATCTTATCATTGTAAAGGGTGGACGATCCGTGCGCGTTTATATAATCCACGTCTTCCGGCATAATTGCGGCATCCTTTAGAGCTGCTCTCATGCATCGCACGCCGCCGTTCCCTTGCGGGTCCGGGGCGGTCATGTGATAAGCGTCTCCGCTCATCCCGTACCCTGCCATTTCGCAATATATGTTGGCATTCCTCTTAAGCGCGTGTTTCAGCTCCTCCAGGATCACTACGCCGCAACCTTCCCCCATGACAAAACCGTCTCTATTCTTATCGAACGGCCGTGACGCCCTCGCGGGATCATCATTCCTGAGCGATACCGCCTTAAGAGCGCAGAAGCCTCCGAAACCCATTGCTGTGATGGCAGCCTCGCTTCCGCCGCATACCATAACATCCGCTTCGTCCCTCTGGATTATCCTAAAGGCATCGCCTATAGAATGGTTACCGGAAGCGCAGGCCGTTCCAACAGCGGTATTCGGCCCCTTAAGGCCCATGTTAATGGAGATCTGTCCGGAAGCCATATTTATGATCAACATAGGTATGAGGAACGGGGATATCCTGGCCGGACCCTTCTCGGGGCCTAAAGCTAAATATTGTCTGTGCTCGGCCTCGACCGTATGAAGCCCACCTATGCCGGAGCCTACAATTACTCCGATTCTGTCCCTATCCGCCCTGTCAAGGTCTAACTTGGAATCGAGCATGGCCATCCTGGCGCTAACGACAGCGAACTGGACAAACCTGTCCATTCGCTTTAACTCCTTAGCGGAAAGATAAGGAGACGGGTCAAAATCGATTACCTCGGCTCCTATCTTACAGGTGTAATAGGTGGGATCAAAACGAGATAGCCGCCTTACGCCGCTCTTGCCTTCGAGGAGGGATCTCCAGAACTTATCGATGGTACAGCCGATCGGGCTTACCGTTCCAAGCCCCGTAACGACGACACGTCTTTTCTTAAGCATTAGAGAACTTTACTTGCCGGCTTTCTCTTCGATATATCTCAGAGCATCTCCGACAGTCGCAAGCTTTTCGGCATCTTCATCCGGTATCTCTACGCCGAACTCTTCTTCTAACGCCATTACGAGCTCAACCGTGTCCAATGAGTCTGCCCCTAAATCATCTACGAACTTCGCGTTATCCGTTACTTCCTCTTTTTTAACTCCAAGCTGCTCCGCGATGATCTGCCTGATCTTATCCTGAGATACTGCCATTTTACCCCCCTGTTTTGCGCTTCTACATCTATCCCTCGACGCGGCCTAACATTATCAACGGCCTTGCTCGGGATGAAACCACGAGTTTGTCGTCCTTCGACTTCGCTCAGGACGATCCTGAGCTTGCCGAAGGATCGAAGTGTTTCACATCACCATCCCGCCGTCAACCGTGATAACCTGCCCGGTTATATAGGCGGAATCGTC
>JAPLMG010000141.1 GCA_026387165.1 Candidatus Omnitrophota bacterium | reverse complement strand
ATTCACTTCAAAGGTCAACCATCCGGTAAGGAATTTCGCGGGACTTTTTGGCGCGTATTTGGGAGCTCTCATGTTCTTCATAATGGGGATGAGCGCCTATTGTTTACCCATCCTGATATTGGTCTGGGCCATCGCGCGGTTTTCGGGGATCACGCCGCATAAGTTATATTTCAAGGTCTTCGGCACATTCTTCCTCATATTGGCTTCGAGCGCCATCTTCTCTATGATCGGACAGGGCGACAACAGCTTCCGCTTTAGGCTTGGCGGTATCGTAGGTCTGGTATTTTCGGATTTTCTCATAAGATACCTCGGCTCGGTGGGCGCCGTCATAGTCATAATAGTCCTCTTCCTGCTTTCGGTCCTTTTGGCGACAGAATTTTTACTCATACCGTTTCTGGCCATGCTTGCGCAAAAAGTGAGGGACTTTATACTTGCCATGAAAGACAGGCCCAGCGTTATACGCAAGCGGGAAGCTCTCACTCCTATGGTGAAGAAATCTACGTCTGCCGCGATGCCGGTGAGAGAAAAAGAGCCTCCCAGGGCGATACCGGGTGTGAATGTGCCGGCAAATGTTGTACTGCGCGATCCCTCTGCAGCCGAAGAGAGAAGAGTGACCCTTGTTGAGCAAAGAGACTTTACGCTGCCCGGTCTCGATCTCTTAGATTCGCCGCCGCCTTTGGAGCAGAGGAAGATAGACGATGACTTTGAGGCGAACACGAAGATTCTGGAAGAGACGCTCGCGGATTTTGACATAGAGGCTAAGGTTGTTACGTTTAACAAGGGGCCCGTCATAACGAGATACGAGCTTGAACCGGCGCCGGGAGTGAAGATACACAGGATAACTTCTTTAAGCGACAATATAGCTCTTGCCATGAAGGCCCAGAGCGTCAGGATAGTCGCGCCGATACCCGGCAAAGGGACCATAGGCGTGGAGGTTCCGAACTCCTCGAGCGCCATCGTCTACTTAAAGGAGGTCCTGGACTCCAAAGAGTATAAGTCATCAAAGTCAAAACTGAAACTTGCGCTCGGAAAAGATATCGCGGGAGCCCCGGTGATAGCGGATCTTGCCACTCTGCCGCATCTGTTGATAGCCGGAACTACGGGCTCGGGCAAGACTGTATGTATAAATAGCCTGATAATGTCTATGCTCTTCAATGCGACGCCTGAAGACGTAAAGTTCATAATGATAGACCCCAAAAGGGTAGAGCTGGCCGTATTCAATGATATGCCGCACCTATTAGCGCCGGTCGTTACCGATCACAAGAAAGTTGCGAGCACTCTCGATTGGGTGGTGAATGAGATGGACTCGCGTTATGAACTCTTAGCCAAGTCCGGAGTCAGGAACATAGACCTGTATAATGAAAAGTTCGGTAATAAACAGAATATGGAAGACTCCTCACGGCCGACGAAGCTACCGTACATCGTTCTGATAATAGACGAACTCGCGGATCTGATGATGATAGCTCAGGCTGAGGTTGAGAGCGCGATAACCAGGCTTGCGCAATTATCGAGAGCAGTGGGCATTCACATAATGCTGGCCACCCAGCGCCC
>JAPLMG010000173.1 GCA_026387165.1 Candidatus Omnitrophota bacterium | reverse complement strand
TCATCTTCTATTACGACCGTCCCTAGTTGCGGGATCTTGAAATGTGTGCCGTCCCTTTGGGTATCATAGCCGAATCCGTCGCTGCCGATGACGCTGGAAGGATGGATTATAACCCTGTTGCCTATCGATATGGACTCTCGAATGACCACGTGCGGATATATTATACAGCCGTTCCCGATCTTTGAATTGTTTCCGACATAGGAGAACGGATATATAACCGTATTATCGCCTATCGACACCTTCTCCGCGATAACCGCGTACGGGCCCACCGAGACATTCTTGCCTAAAATCGCGCTTTTGGATATTACGGCAGTTTCATGAATACCTTTAGGATGCGGAATGCTGTCCGGATTGACGTACTCTATGATTTTGGAGAAAGCTACGGACGGATTTTCAACCTTTATTAACGGCTTATTAAAAGGCCCTTTTACGTCTTTCGGAACGATAACACAGGATGCCTCCGTAGAATCTATGAGAGCTTCATCCTTGGAGTTTGTTATAAGGGCAAGCTCTCCGCTTCCTGCCTCCCGTATACCGCGCATACCGCTTATCGAAACCGCGCCATCCCCCAAAAGCTCACCACCGACGAACGCGGCTATCTCTTTTAATGTCTTTGACATGGATATCGAAGAAGCCCTTATTTCTTGGCGATATTCAGCCTCTTAACCACTTCGGCCGTAAGATCGAGCTCGGGGCCCGCGAAGAGCACAGTCTGTTTTATCAGGACTATATCATAGCCGACTTCTTTGGAATAGGCGGATATTACCGTGTCTATATCCTTCTGTATCTCGCCGAGCATCTGATTTCTCTGCTTTATCAGCTCGTCGCGGACTCTCCTGTCGAACTCTTGAAGGTTCCCTATCTTGCCGTCTATGATCGTCTGCTTCTCTGCCTTCGCTTTATCCGAAAGGAGCGCCTGTTCATCTTTCAGCTTTCTGACCTCATCCACGAACTTCTGTCTTTCGGCGTCTTTGCCCTTTACCTGTGCTTCAAAGGTCTTCTCAAAATCTTTTGTCTTCGCGTACTCATCCGAAACTTTCGCGAGATCCACGTAACCTATCTTATATTCCTTCGCAAACGCATCCACGCCGGTAAAAACGACGCATACAGCGGCTATAACGACTACTGCCACTACTAAACCCAATTTCTTCAACATACTACTCTCCTTTCGTTTTTCGCACCACCCATCATTACTTACCGCCCACTATATACCATATGCTATATACTATTTACTAATTTAAAATCCACGGCTTATACTGAAATAGAACTCGCCCTCTTTTGCGTCACTATGATTTTTAGCGAGAGGGTAACCCCAATCTAATCTGAACGGGCCTACGGGAGTGTTCACTCTTATGCCGATGCCGGCGCCCGATTTGTAGTCGCCGCTCTTTAGGAAGTCTTCGCTCTTCGCCCATACATTACCGATATCATAAAAAATGGCGCCCTTCAATATCTTCTCATAGATCGGGAACGTTACTTCGGCATTGCCTATCAGCAATGTCTCGCCTCCTATAGGCTCATCCGAACCCGAGTCCCTGGGGCCGACTTTCCGCTCCTTATATCCGCGGATCGTATTGGCGCCGCCGGCGAAGAATCTCTCGTATATGGGAACGGAATGCGATTTTCCGTACGGAGAGGACCAGCCGGCGCGGGCCTTCAGTTCCATAACGAACTTTTCAAAAAACGTGGCGTAGAAAGCGGCTGTCGCGGTCCCTTTCACGTACTCCTTATCGCCCATGAATACACCGCCGGCATCTTCTATGGTCCCGTTGACTATATATCCGCGTCCCGGATTATATATGTTGTCTCTCGTGTCCTGGGTCAATTGCACCGACCCGGCCGATATAACCTTCGAGCCTTCTTCGTCCTTGAAGTCCTTTGACGCATAGTCAGGCACGCTGCCTATCTTTATGTATTCCAGCCTGTACATGGCGTCGGCCCTCAGGTGTTCCGTCAGCTCTTTTCCGATCTTCATATCACCGCCGGTCCTGGTTTCATCATAAGCCCAGCCTACGTCTATCTGGCGCGTATGGCTTGTGCGGTAGAGATCGAATCCAAAGAGGTAGGGCCAGCCGAATATCCAGGGATCTACCCATCCGATATTGTAGTTTTGCCTTACCATACCTACCTCGGCCCTGACGGTAAGCTGCTGCCCGCCGCCGGTGAATGTGGGGAAGTTGAGCGCGTCGAAATTCTTCTGCCCTATCTCCACGAAACCGAGGAACTGGTCTATAGAGCTGTAGCCGCCGCCGAACGAGAACTCTCCGGTCTTTGTCTCTTTGACATCTACTATCAGGTTATGGACCTGCGGCACCTGAGAAGGCTCGGTATCGAAACTTATATCCTCAAATAACCCCAGGTTATAGAGCCTGTCCTTCGACCGCTTGATCTTCGAGCCATCGAACCTATCGCCCGGATATATCCTGAGCTCCCTGCGGATGATTATCTCTCTGGTCTTCGTGTTGCCCCGTATGATGACCTTGCCTACATAGACCACCTCTTTGGGGTCTATGGTGTAGGTTATGTCCATGCTGCTCGTCGCGGGGTTCACATTTTGATCAACATCGACAACGGCATCCATGTATCCGTGCATGTAATACAGATCCCGGATCGCAAGCATATCGTCCCTGAGCTCTTTCCTGGAGAACGGTTTGCCGGACTTCATCCTGATCTTGGAGCGTATATCTTTTTCGGGCAATCCTATGTTGCCCGCGACGTTTATAGCTCCTACGAGATACTGCTTGCCCTCGTTGATATCGAACGTTACAAAAAGCTGAGTTCCGTCTTCGCTATAGTCGAGTTTCGGGGTGACTTCAACATCGAGATATCCTATGTCATCGTACAGAGCTTTTACCTTGTCCGCGTCCTCCTCGAGGACCTCCTCCCTGAATATGCCGGGATTGAAGAGCCATGACGGTTTCGTGCCGAGGACCTTTATTATATTTCCGGATTTAAGATGCGCGTTTCCGGCGATATTTACTTTCGAAACCTTGATCTTCTTTCTTTCGTCTATTATTACGGTAATCTTAGTTTTATTCAATTCCTTGTCTACGTCCAGC
>JAPLMG010000213.1 GCA_026387165.1 Candidatus Omnitrophota bacterium | reverse complement strand
ATGCTCAATTCGATCGGCCTGGAGAATGGGGGGCTCGACGACTTTATAAAGAATAAGATCCCCGAGCTGAAGAGATTAAAGATACCACTGATAGTGAGCATCGCGGGCGATGATGCGGCTGAGTTTAAAGAACTCGCAAGGGGCTTAAATAAAATTAAAAAGATAGCGGCTCTCGAGATAAACCTTTCCTGCCCAAACGTGAAGCACGGCAAGAGGGATTTTCTTATCGCCCAGGATGAAGAGGCGACTTATGAGATAATAGAGGCGGTGCGCGGATCGACGGCGCTTACGGTCATCGCGAAGCTCTCGCCGAATGTTACGGACATAAAAATAATAGCGAAGGCCGCAGAAAGAGCCGGAGCGGACGCCGTGTCGCTCGTAAATACGCTTATAGGAATGGCGGTCGACATCGATACAAAAAGACCCATCCTCGGCAACATTACAGGGGGGCTTAGCGGCCCTGCCATAAAACCGATAGCGCTATGCATGGTCCGCGAAGCGTACAACAGCACCAAAATACCGGTGGTCGGTATCGGCGGGATCATGGACTATAAGGATGCGGTAGAGTTTATGTTGTGCGGCGCCAGCGCAGTCCAGGTGGGCACGGCGAATTTTGTCAATCCCTCCGCATCAACTGAAATCATCGACGGAATAAAGAGTTATATGACGAAGAACGGTATAAAAGAGATCAAGGAATTGATAGGAGCGCTCAAAAGATGACGCCCAAAGAACGCCTGATAGTCGCGCTGGACGTGAATACGAAAGAGAGGGCCCTCGGCCTGGTAGAAAAACTTAAAGCCGAAATAAAGATATTCAAGATAGGCAGCGAGCTATTCACGTCGTGCGGCCCTTCAATAGTTGAAGAAGCTGTAAATGCGGGCGCTAAGATATTCTTAGACCTGAAATTTCATGATATTCCCAACACAGTCCGAAAGGCGGCCATAGCGGCAACGCGGCTCGGAGTATTCATCTTCAATGTCCATGCGCTTGGCGGCTCTGATATGATGAAGAGGGCGGCCGAAGCCGCGGCAGATGAAGCCAGGAGGTTAAAAATAGCGAAACCGAAGATAATAGCCGTGACGGTCCTGACGAGCATGGACGAAAATAGCTTGAAGAAGATAGGCATAAATGATAACATGGAAAAGCAGGTTTTGAAGCTCGCTAAGCTTGCCAAGGATGCCTCGCTCGACGGAGTTGTGGCATCCCCTTCCGAGGTTAGGCTGATAAGGAGAGAGCTGGGAGAAGAGTTTATTATAGTCACTCCGGGCGTGCGCCCAGAATGGGCGGCAGCGAATGACCAGAAGAGAGTCATGACCCCGAAAGAAGCGATAGATAATGGCGCTGACTTTATCGTTGTGGGCCGGCCGATAATAGAAGCATCCAATCCGGTTATCGCTGCGCGTAAAATAGTAGAAGAAATTAACGGAAGCACTTAGCCAAAGGTAGAAATTCGTAGAAATTGATAGAAATTTATTGTTTGTGACGCCGACAACAAATTTCTTAATTTCCATCATTGCTGTCCAAATTAGCGTTTTGCCCTTGACGGAAAAGACATTTTGAGATTTGATCTTTACATACCCCTCACCCTTGCCCTCTCCCCTAAAGGGGAGAGGGGATTTCCTCATACTTTTCTTCCCGCTTTAGGGGAGAGGGGATTTCCTCATACTTTTCTTCCCGCTTTAGGGGAGAGGGGATTTCCTCATACTTTCCTCTCCCCCAAAGGGGGAGAGGATTAAGGTGAGGGGGAAATTGTGTTAACTTGGACAGCAGTGAATTTCCATGAATTTCAATAAATTTCGATAGGCAATAGATTAGAGATTATGAACGAAAAAGACGTATTAAAACTATTTGAACAACATGGCGCTCTCCTAAGCGGCCATTTTAAACTTTCAAGCGGACTGCATAGCGAAAAGTACCTGCAGTGCGCCCTTGTCCTGCAATACCCTGACATAGCCGAGAGGCTTTCAAAGGCTCTCGCAAACAACTTTTCCGCGGAAATGATAGACGTTGTTATAGGGCCTGCTATGGGCGGAGTGACGCTCGCTTACGAAGCGGCCCGCGCTCTGGGTGTACGCGGCCTATTTACAGAACGACAGGACGGTAAAATGGTGTTGCGCCGCGGGTTTTCTATATCGAAGGGTGAAAAAGTGCTGGTAGTTGAGGACGTGGTCACGACGGGCGGCTCTACGAAAGAAGTTATCGATTTGGTCAAATCTTTTGGCGCGGATATTGTAGGGGTGGGCAGCATAATAGACAGGTCGAGTGCCGGGATAGATTTCGGCGCTCCGTTTAAGCCCCTCGCCAAAGTGGAAGTCGAGACGTTCGAAGAAGATAAGTGTCCGCTTTGCAAAAAGCAGATGCCCATAACGAAGCCGGGCTCAAGGAGATAAAGCAATGGCAGAAGAGATAAAAGAACTTATAGAGAAGATACGCTCCGAGGGTGTAAGGGCCGGCGAGGATAAGGCCAGGGCGATAGAGTTTGAGGCCCAAAAAAAAGCGCGCCAAATCATCAATGACGCCGAGGCCGAAGCCAAAAGAATTTTAAGTGATGCGCGTGAATCGATAAGGAGATCGGAGGAGAGCTCCAGGTCTTCCCTTAAGCAGGCGGCGCGTGACGTCGTAATAGGATTAAAAAAAGAGATACTCGCCATGCTTAACAAGATAACGCTGTCCCGTATGCACAAAGCTCTTACCATAGAAGAGACCGGAAAGCTCATAGCCCATCTTTTAAAAGAGTGCAAAGCCAAAGATAAAGGCGACGTTGTCGTCTCATTAAAAAAAGAGGACGCCGACAAGTTGGCGGGAGTGCTTATGTCCGAATTATCCGGCGAGCTTAAGAAGAATCTTGTCCTGAAGCCCTCCGAGGATATCCGCGGCGGATTTACCATAAGCTACGATCATGGCAAGTCTTACTACGACTTTACCGATAGAGCGCTTGCCGATTACATAGGTTCTTATATAAGGCCGAAGCTCATCGATATACTGAAAGAGATATAAAATGACCGGATACTATGTATACCTGATCTCAAGCCTGCCTATGCTCCATTTCGGAACGAAACCGCCGTTCAGCATGGAGAAATTCTTTTCCGTATGCGCGGAACTGATATCCGCGGCGGATTTGGAGGCATTAAAGAGCTCTCTCAATGGCGAGGGGGAGGGCAGATACCATGATTTTGAAACAACCTTACGTAATGAGCTTGTGAAGATAAGAGCTCAGCGTAAACACTTAGACGCTTCCAGGTTCTTGAGAGGCGACGGATATGCGGACCAATGGATCTCCCATGCGGCAGCCGGCGCTTACCGCAACCCGTCGGTGATAGGCGCAGAGAAGATGCTGGACCTGGACCGGTGGAGATTTTTGGACGAGCTCTCGATGGGCCATTATTTTGATATCGAGATCCTTATGATCTACGCGCGTAAATTGTCGATACTCGAAAGATGGGAACGTGTAAGGACCGCAGATGCGGATAAACTTTTAGAGGAAGCCCTCACAGCATGATAGAGAAGAGAACGGGCCGCATAGTAAGGGTCAACGGGAATATGGTCATGGCCGAGACATCGTCGGTGATCGTTCAGAATGAAGTTGCCTGTATCGCGCACGGCACAGAGCGCCTGAAGTCCGAGGTCATACGCGTGAGGGGCAACAGAGCCGAGATGCAGGTCTTCGAGACTACGACGGGGATAAGCGTCGCAGATGATGTCGAGTTTACCGGAGAGCTTCTTTCCGTAGAGCTCGGCCCCGGGCATTTGGGCCAGATATT
>JAPLMG010000294.1 GCA_026387165.1 Candidatus Omnitrophota bacterium | reverse complement strand
AAGTGTAGTCATACTGCCTCACAGCGGGCTCATCCCTCTTGAAATCCCTTTCAAGCTCCGTAAAGGGATGCGTGGGGCGGCCCTTTGAATCGAGCTTGACACCGACTCTGGCAGGATCCGCCTTCTCCACATCCGAGATCTCCGACTTCACGGCATCCACCTGTTCTCTGCGGAACCTCAAGAAGCTGTCTCCTATCTTATAGGCCGGCATCTCGCCTATATCGACGAGGCGCTTAACCTCCTCTTCGGAGACGCCAAGATACGCCGCCACCTCTTTGATGTTCAATAAATGTTCCGGCATACTTATCCTCCTTCGCAATCAAAATGATATAGGCAGTATGCTTCGGAGAGATTCCGCAAACAGACAAACGAAAGCTTCATTTTATCTTTCCCTGAGCTACCCACTCGTCTATCTTCGCGCGCTCGAATTTCCATGCGTCGCCGTTTTTAGTTCCGGGCAGCCTTCCGGAGTTGGCCCATTCATAAACGAGATTGGTTTCGATCTCCAGGTACTTGGCCAGATCATCCGGCGTCATGGCTTTATCTGTGAGATCGTCCGCTTTACTCAGCATAATCGAAGTGCCGTCAAATACGGCGCCTTCGGCTATACTTAAGAGCGGCGACCTGATATCCCCGATAACCCGGGCCGGCGATATCAGTTTCAGATCTTTGGTTGCGGTTATATTGCCGTTCACCTTACCTGCTACTGTGATGGACTCCCCCGTTATGTCGGCATTGACCACGGCCCGCTCGCCGATCATGAGACTGCCTTTTGTATTCAATACACCTTCGAACGTTCCGTTTATCCTGAGGTTCACAGAATCTTTAAAGATGAGTGTTCCCTGCATCGAAGCGTCTACATCGAGAACCTTTTCGGTCTCGCGCCTCTTATCCTTTCTCGTCAACATAAAGCACCTCCATTTAAAATGATTACAGAGATTATTCAGCAATTGACGAACTGCTTTAGATTACAGAGATTAACTTAAATCACTGCAATCTCTTTTAAAATCTCTGAAATCACTATAATATATATCATTCCGCTTCCCACTTAACGCTCTTAACTCCCTCTAAGCGCGCGATCGTTTCTATCAGCTGCGCGTTGTGCAGATTTGTGGTAAGTTTAAGGCCGAACTTCAGGATCATATGCGTTCCGTCTTTTGAGCGATCGGCCTCCAGATCATTGATCTCGCTTCCGTATTCTGACAAGGCTTCCCTTATCTTCTTTAATTGTTCCAAGCCGTCTTTCGTTTCTATGACGATCGTCTTATACCAGTTCTTACGTATCATAACATGTTCAAGCTTGGAAAAGAACATTAAAGCGATCACGGCTATAAGAGTTGTTACGATGGCTCCGAAATACAACCCCGACCCAACGGCAAGCCCTACCCCTGAGACAACCCAGAGGCTCGTGGCGGTTGTAAGGCCCCTCACCGAGGCCTTGTACCGCATTATCGTGCCCGCGCCCATGAACCCGATGCCCGTGACTACGCCCGCGGCAAGCCTGGCGGGATCTATGGGCACCCTGGACGAATAGACGTCGAAAATATGTATAGAGGTAAGCATTATCAGCGTTGAGCCCACGCACAAAAGAATATGCGTCCTGAAACCTGCCGCCCGTCCATGAAACTCTCTTTCAAAGCCGACTATTCCGCTCAATATCGCCGATAATACGAGACGGAATACGATGATCCATTCGTTAAGCATTCGCCACCTCCAGATTGGGCTCGGCGCTCAAATAGAGGCCCGACCGATGCCCTCTTTTATACAACTCTTCTCCAAGCACTCCAACCATCGCCGCATTGTCCATGCAGTACCTCTTTGCAGGAAAATATATTTTAACACCGCCGGAAAATCTTGCAGCGTCTGTAAATTTTTCTCTTAATC
>JAPLMG010000278.1 GCA_026387165.1 Candidatus Omnitrophota bacterium | reverse complement strand
AATGGGCTTCTTGCTCCACTTTTATCATATAAAGTGGCAGTTTTTTGGTCTTCCTGTGTCTTAAAGTGATGTATTTTGATAAATTTGCCCCACTTCGCTCAATTGCATTCCCATAGCCTTCCAGCTCTATAAGCGAATCCAGAACGGCTTTCAACTGCTTATCCGTAAACTGGTGTTTATCTTTAGTTCTAACAAGGGTCATGCCTTCTGTACCAAGCTCCAACAGAAGATTGTTGTATTCATCTTCCGTCTGTATATATTCTTCTCTTTTACCTCTTTTGATTTTATACAAAGGCGGCTGGGCTATATAGATGTGGCCATTTTCGATCAGGGCCGGCATCTGCCTGTAGAAGAGCGTCAAAAGAAGCGTCCGTATGTGCGAGCCATCGATATCGGCATCCGCCATAAGTATGATTTTGTGATATCTTAGTTTTGCAATGTCAAATTCCTCGCCTATGCCGCAACCGACCGCAGTAATAATGGTTCTTATTTCTTCGTTCGACAACGCCTTGTCAAGCCGCGCCTTCTCCACGTTCAGTATCTTTCCCTTTAACGGCAATATCGCCTGGAATCTCCTGTCACGTCCCTGTTTGGCCGAATTGTGAACAAATACCCCGGAAGCCAATGCAAAGTTGTGTGTATTCGGCACTTCTATGTCGTACACATCGACTCTGTCGGTCAACCATTCGACACGCTTTACCTTATGGTTGTAATTTTTTGCCGCCTCATAGATTTTCTTCTCATCGTTTTCGAAAAAACGCCTCATTAGAGTATCGAGCTTGAGCAGGTTTTTATTTTTACCCGATAGGGACTTTCTTTCTTTTTCATAGCAAGAAACATCGTTATATTTATCCACAACATTTTTTAATAGGCTCATGCTGTGTTTGAAATATGTCCGATCATAGGCCTCTTTACGCTTCGCCCTGAATGTCTCCGTCCATTGCTCTTTCGTCTTCTCCCGCCGCCACGAAACAAGGGTAATGTCGTCCCATTGTATTTTAGACGCGATAGAATGCCTCTTCCGATGGTCTGGGTGTTCCTCAAAATATTTTCTTGTCCTCAGTGCCTGCCTAACCCTGTTGTTAGGATCCGCCCAATGCTTCTTCTGTGCTTCGTTAATGAGCCCGAGTATACGGGTCCTGAATTTTTCATCCTTACTGAAGAACTCCATGTACTTTCTAAGCATATATTGCTTATACGCGGGGTCTCCCCATTGCTTTTTTGCATTTTTACTAAAAAGCTCTCTCTTCTCCAATGATTTTTTGCTGGCTTTTTCTCTAAACGCCCCCGTACGCTTTGCTTCTATGGACTTTATTTTTACGTCCGGCCTGTGCAGGGTATGCTCTAGATGTTTGTAATGAAAATCCATGTGCCTCTCGTATAGCAACCGTTGTATATTAGTCGGGTTGTTGTTTAGCTTATTGAAATCCATATGGTGGCGATGTTTTCCTTCGGCTGCGGTATAGATATTATTTTGAATGTTAAATATATCGGCAAGCACATGGGTGTATATCCACTTTTTGGAGCCTGGATCAAAGACCATTTCGTAGCCATCCAGGCCACGGCCGTCTTGTTTTTTTGATATCTTTCTATACAGAGGGGCGAGGCTCATTTCGGGTGTCAATTCAGCGGCGGGCACATAAGTGTCGTCGGCTAATCTGAATAAATGACCCGGCGTACATATAAGCTCTTCGTCGTTATCTAAAACGACTTTCACAACTTCGGTATTTTGTTTAGTCATCCTTGGATTTAATATGGGCGCTATGCCTATATGTCCGTTGTCGAGCATACTATAACAAAAATTCTGCCTGCCCTGCCTATGTTCCTCTACTAAGTCTTTAAAAGAAACCCTTCTCCCGTCGGCTAATGCAACTTTCGTTTCTCCAAACCAACAGCCGCCGGCGCTGTCGCCTTCGACAAGGTACACTTCGCAAAGGCTCGCGTCCGTCTCCTGGCAGTCGGCGAGTTTGCCCGGCAGAGACGCGCCTTCAAGAGCGCCCTTCCGTCGGGTGAGCTCGCGCGCTTTTCTCGCGGCCTCGCGGGCGCGCGCCGCCAACACGGCCTTCTCTATGATCTTGTTGGCAATGGGCGGATTCTCTTCCATGAAGGACCCGAGCGCCTCGTTAACTATCGACTCTATAATGCCCTCGATTTCGGAATTGCCGAGCTTGGTCTTGGTCTGGCCCTCGAACTGCGGGTTCGGGATCTTCGCGCTTATCACGGCGCTTAAGCCTTCTCTTGCGTCATCCCCGGATATCGCCGCGTCTTCGTTCTTTAAAAGCTTCTTCGCCTTGCAGTACTGATTTATCGTCCTGGTCAGCGCGGATTTAAAACCGGTGAGATGCGTACCGCCTTCTATAGTGTTGATATTGTTGGCGAAGGTGAATATGCTCTCAGCGTAGCCGTCGTTATACTGCATCGCCACTTCCGCCTGCACGCCGTCTTTCTCCTTCGCGAAATAGACCACCTTCTTGTGCAGCACGTTCTTGTTCTTGTTCAGGAACTCCACGAACGACACTATGCCGCCGGAAAACTTGAACTCAACCTCTCTGCCCTTGGCTCGCTCGTCCTTTAGCGTTATCTTAAGGTCCTTATTTAAAAATGCCAGCTCCCTCAGGCGGTTTGATAAGATATCGAAGCTGTAATTTATGCCGCTGGGGAATATCTCTTTATCGGCTTTAAAGGTTACTTTTGTCCCGGTCTTTTTGGCTGAGCCTATGGCTTTTACTTTCGACGCCGTCTTGCCGCGCTTATATTCCTGGTGGTATATCTTGCCGTCGCGCCTGACCTCGACCTCGAGCCATTCGGATAGCGCGTTTACCACGCTCACCCCGACGCCGTGAAGCCCGCCCGAGACCCTGTAAGCCTTGTGATCGAACTTACCCCCGGCGTGCAGCGTGGTCATCACGACCTCGAGAGCCGGCTTATTCATCGTCTTATGTATGTCTACGGGGATACCGCGGCCGTCATCTATTACGGTGACGGAATTGTCGGCGTGGACTATCACTTCGATCAACGCGGCATAGCCGGCCATACATTCATCGATCGAGTTGTCTACAACCTCATAGACCATATGGTGGAGCCCTCGCGACGTCGTATCGCCTATATACATCGCGGGACTCTTCCTGACGGCGTCTACGCCCTCAAGCACCTGTATCGTGGTAGCGTCGTACTTTTTTACGGCTGCGGCCTTATCCCTGCCGGTATCTTCTTTGAGCTTTTTGCCCTTCGCTTCCTCTTTACTCATCTTAAGTCACCTATCCTGAATGTTATCTCTTTTAACTTTTTGCCTTTTAATTCCGACGATAGATTATTCAATATATGCTTCTTCCGTGTCGTGAGCTCGTAGAGCCAGCCTGAATCATCGACGTGCACTATGAGGCGCGACTGCGCGAAAGAGCGCGGCCTCGAATGCTTGGCCGCCCGCTCCCCGACCACAAGGCTCCACGCCGCGCGGATCTCTTCTTCTGTGAGCTTCTCTTTGCCGGCAAAATTACCTATTATGCTCTTTACCAAGTCCTCTAACGGCCTCTTCGCCTCATCTTTCATATAACCACATAAGCTCTCACGCTATATCTGCATCGGCAGAACAACATAAACATATTCACTGCCGATCCGTATGACCCCCGGCTTGTCTGCGTCCACAACTTCAAACGGGATTATCTCATCGCTGATATTCTTCAGCGCGTCTATCAAATAGTCCGGGTTGAACCCTACCGCCAGGTCCTTGCCTTTGTAATCGACCACTATCTCCTCATGCGCCTCTCCCATGTAAGGAGCGTTCTTCGACAGCACCATCCTGTCTTTTGCCAGCTCCACCTTCACCACCAAAGAGTCCGGGTTGGTGAAGAGAGCCGCTCTTTTCGTCGCCGAGAGAAACTTCGCTCTCGCGATCATTATCTTGTCTTTTACCTCTTTCGGTATAACCTGTTCGTAGCTCGGGAATTCTCCCTCCCCTTCTATCAGGCGCGATACGACTTTTGTGCTGCCCATATCGAAGAGCGCCTGGTTATTGCCAAAACATATCTTTACTTCACCCTCGTCGCCGAGCAATTTTAACAGCTCCGTTATCGTCTTCGCCGGTATTATAACCTTCTTTTCGTGGGTTTTCGGGGACTGGTTCTTCTCCTCTACCATCGCGAGCCGCCTTCCGTCTGTGGCGACTATCCTTATATATGTAGGTTTTATCGAAAAGAGCGCTCCGGTCAAAATATATCTTGTCTCATCCCTGCTTATGGCAAAGCTTGTCATTAAAAGCATCTTTTTAAGTTTCGCGCGCTGCATCGTTATTGAATCCCTGTCTTTAAAGTCCGGCAGCTGCGGGAACTCGTCTTTTGGCAGGCCCATTATCTTAAAGAGGCAGCTTGTGCACTCTATATGCACAAGGTTGTTCTTTTTTACGGATATCGACACCTCACCATCCGGCAGTTCTTTGATTATGTCGAAGAATTTTTTGGCCGGCACCGTGATAACCCCTTCGGACCCGGTCTTTACCGGTATTATCGAGACTATGCCTATGTCAAGATCTGTGGCTGTTAACGATAAACTCTCTTTCCCGGCCTCTATTAATATATTTGAGAGTATCGGCAGTGTTGTTTTTGGGTTTATCGCGTTCTGTACTTCCTGTATACCTTTTATAAGAATCTCTTTTGTTGTATCAAACTTCATCTTAATGTTTTCCCTTCGTCTATTATATTAATTAAATATAGAAGCAACCGTAGTAGTGTTGTTGATAATGTGTATAAACCGCTAAGACGTTCACTCCAAACATGTTACAAAACTTTAATTCAGTGTATAACAAAAAAAGTTATCCACAGCTTTTGCGCCAAGTAACCCGGGTTGCTGCGTGGGCATTATTCTTCAACTACCGCCGATATTGTCGGTGATCCTCCCGATAAGGTCGCTTAAACCCTTCATCTCCTTCAGGTCGTTCTTTATCTTTTCGTAGGCATGCATCACCGTCGTGTGGTCCCTCCCGCCAAAATATTCTCCTATCTCCGGCAGAGAATAGTCTGTGAGCTGCCTGGCAAGATACATAGCTATCTGTCTCGGATAAGCTATGGCGCGGCTGCGTTTTTTTATCTTCATGTCGGATAACTTTATATCGAAATATTCGCACACCTTCTTCTGGATCGCGTCTATAGTGATCTTCTTCTCGCCCTCGCGTATCATATCCTTCAAAACCTCTTTCACCATGTCGACGGAGATATCCCTGCCGATCAACTTCGCGTAGGCGACCACGCGTATGAGAGCCCCTTCAAGCTCGCGGATATTGCTCTTGATCTTCTCGGCCAAAAAATAGTAGACGTCGTCGGGGAGAAGTATCGTCTCCTTTTCGGATTTCTTCCTCAATATGGCCATGCGTGTTTCAAAGTCGGGCGGCTGGATGTCCGTGACGAGCCCCCACTCGAACCTCGACACGAGCCTCTCCTCAAGAGACTGTATCTCCTTCGGCGGGCGGTCGCTCGAGACGACTATCTGCTTATGCGCGTCGTATAATGTGTTGAACGTGTGAAAGAACTCCTCCTGGGTGGCCTCTTTGCCCGCGATGAATTGTATATCATCGATGAGCAGCACGTCAACGCTCCGGTATTTTTCCCTGAACTTTATCATCACCCTGTTCTGTATGGCGCCGATGAGCTGGTTCGTGAACTCTTCGCTCGAAATATAAAGTATCTTCGCTTTCGGCAGCCTCTGTATTATCTTATGCCCGACGGAATGCATCAGATGCGTCTTGCCTAAACCCACGCCGCCGTATATGAAGAGCGGATTATAGGCCTTCGCCGGAGAGTCGCACACCGCGGAGGCGGCGGCATGAGCGAATCTGTTGCTCGGGCCTACAACGAAACTGTCGAAAGTGTATCTCGAGCTCAAGCCGATCTCTTTCCCGGCGTCCTGTTTTTCGCGGCCGAACGGCCAGAAAGCCTTTCCTTGAGCCTTCACTTCCGCCGCCGCGTCATTAGATTGTTTCGGGACAGGGCCGTCGGAAGAGTCCCGCATGAAAAACTCGACCTTCATCTCTTTCCCGCAGGATTTAGCGACGTTAGAATTCAGGACGGCCGTATAGCGGTCAAGAAGAATGTCCTGAAATAATTTATTAGGGATCTCGAGGGTCAGGGTCTCTTCCGATATGGAATGGAAATTGACCGGGCCAAACCAGGTATTAAAGGCCTGGTCGTTATTGAGCTCTTTTTTGATCAATTCCCGGGCCCTTAGCCACACAGAAGGGTCATTTGGGGCCATTTTTAACTTTTCCGGATGAATACATAGGTTATTCACAGGTTGTGCACAGCATCGTACCACTCGCATCTGTGGTTAAATGCGGATACCGCGCCTGTAAAGGCGCGGGGTTCCACAGCAGGCAACATTATAATCAAAAATATTTGCAATTGCAAGTATTAAATTAGATATTGCTGAAAAGAATTACGGGGACATGTACATTTTGTACGTGTCCCCGTAATTAGATTCTTGGGTTTTTAACCTGGTTAGATGTACATTTTAGCTATTTGCAAATAAAATTGACGTAACTCTTTAATTTACAATGAGTTAAGTTTTGTTTGTTTTGGCGCTCTGCAAACAAAATTCAACCGTTCTTCTCTGCCGGCAATCTGTATTTCACAGTCTTTTTTGAGCCAGTTTCAATCTTTATCAGGATGAAAGAAAAACTTATTTTTTAAAGAAAAATGAACCCGTCCCTTTTTTTACCTTTTGCCAATTATACGTGCAGAGCTTTTATAAAAGCTCGCGGATTAATCTCCGCCACTTTAAGCAGTGCCAATGCCGGCCCCTCCGGTCTCCTGCGGCCCTGCTCCCAATTTTGCAAAGTATCAATGCTCACCCCAATCATATGAGCAAAAGTTGCCTGAGACGCATGGAGCTTCAAGCGAATACTTCTGACCATAACAGGATTAAACTTAGCAATACGCATTGTCTTAAGCTTGCCGGCGTGTATTTTCCTGGCCTGTTCGATACTATCTAATAGCTCTTTAAACTCTTTATTTTTCATAGCACACCATCCTTTATATATTCCCTTAATATTCTTAGCTGCTTACGCGTCAGATCTTCCTGTTCTGACTTCTTGTATGGATACAAAAGATATATTTTTTGATCTCGTGCATACACATAATATATGACCCTAACCCCTCCACTTTTACCTTTGCCGGAAGCGCCCCATCGTAATTTTCGTAACCCACCGCCTCCAGGAATAACTATCCCAGCCTCAGGATTAATTGCCAATGACCATTGCATCTCGCGATACTCATCGTCAGAGAAAATATCCATTATCTTCTTGGTAAAAATCGGCGTTTCTATAAGCTCCATATTTTCCCCACATATCAAGTATACGTCATTGACGTATACTTGTCAAGTCCGATTTTACTTTTTTTCTATACCCATTCTTCAGGATAGATTTGCCTAGGAAAAATTGGGGTCAATAAAGAAAAGGGGACGGGTTCATTTTTATCCAGATTTTTATCCTGATCCTGAAAAATGAACCCGTCCCCTTTTTTTCTTACGAAATGACTTTCATCTCCTGGGTGACGTACCAGACGCGTCCATCAAAGCCTATCTTCCAATACGGCTTATACGGAGAGGGCGAATGGCCGTTGGGCTGCCATGCGAGGACCGCGTCCGCGTCTCTAAGGTCTTGGAATATGCCGGTGTATTTACGCAATAAATCTCTTTGCCTCAATAAGTAGGTTTTCGCGGGAGTCTTCGGAAGCGCTTTCAGCTCTGCCAGATAATCCTTTGTTATTATATTCCTGACAAGCCGGCGCGCGGATCTTTCGGATACTTTGAGCA
>JAPLMG010000212.1 GCA_026387165.1 Candidatus Omnitrophota bacterium | reverse complement strand
CAGTTTGTAGGCATATAGTTTTCCGTAGGAAAACTATATAGACAAGCAGTAGGCATCCGGTTTTTGTATGAAAACCGGATAGGGTGAGGGGTATGCAAAGATCGAATCTCAAAATGCCTTTTCCGTCGAGGGTAAAACGCTGATTTGGACATGTATGAAACGGAGGAGAGATGAAAAAAAGCGGATTCACCCTTATTGAGCTCATGATAGTGGTGATCATTATCGGCGCTTTGGCGGCAATGGTATTGCCGAGGTTCAGCGGCCGCTCTGACCAGGCAAGGGTTGATGTTGCCAGGTCCGATATCAGCGCCAACATAGCGTCGGGCCTCAAATTATACGAATTAGATAACGGCAATTTTCCCACCACCGAACAGGGGATCACAGCGCTGCTGGCGAAGCCGGCTTCCCCGCCGGCGCCGTTAAATTGGGCGGGGCCATATATAGAAAGAAAGCCCCTTGACCCCTGGGGCAGGCCTTATCAATACAAATGCCCCGGCGCGCATAACCCGATGGGTTACGACCTCTATTCTTCAGGCAAAGACGGCCAGGAAGGCACGGGAGATGATATTAAGAATTGGGAGTAGAGCCTTTACGCTGGTTGAGATAATGCTTACCGTCACCATCCTGGCGGTCGGTTTGATCGGCATAGTGCGGGCATATCTGGTTTCGATAAATGCGCTGGGAGCCGGCGATGAGACGGTAAGCGCCGTCTGTCTGGCAAAAGAGAAGATGGCCCGGACCGAATTGGAGATCAGAAAAGACAGCGGCATTTCCGCCGGCGCGCGCAAGGGAGTGTTTGACGGGCCGGATGAAGGTTTTGCCTGGGAACTGAACGTCGCTCCGACTTCCGTTAAGGATTTGAACGAGGCCATCCTCGTTGTTTATAACAAGGCAAGCCTTAGGAAATTTTCTTTAGCGACATATGTGGAAAATAAAAAATAGGCCAAGTTCGCCGCGCGGTTTTAGCCTCATTGAGCTGGTTATCGTAAGCTCTTTGCTGGTCTTGGTATCGCTGGCGGTATTTTCGGTATTTTCCGGAGGATTAAAAATATACCGGAGAGCGCAATCTCATCAAGGCCTAAAGGCGGATATTCTGATCTTTCTGGAGAAGATGGAGAGGGAATTAAGGAATACATTTAATTATTCGGCCGTAAATTTTATCGGAGACCCCGAAAAGATCAGCTTTCCCGGCATAGTAAAAAAAGTTGATGCCGCCGGAGGAGAGGCTCTGGCCGTATCCCGGATAACTTATTATTTTGACTCGTCCAAATCCGCCCTGACCAGAGAGGAGACGGTCTTCTCCAATACCAATACGGCAAGCCGCTCCGGCCCCGGGATCTCCGGAACCAAAGAGGGGTTTTCGGCGTCGGATGTTAATTTCAGCTATTGTTATTTTAAGGCCGACGGAAAGGACTATTCCTGGAAAGACGCTGCCGATGGCCCCATGGCGCCGGCGGCTGTGAAGATAGAGGTTGTATTTAAAGATGGCAATAAAGACGTCAGGCTGGTCAGGACCGTGCTTATCCCGATATCGGGTTAGCGGATCCCTCGAATCATCCCGGGCGAAGTCCCGAGCTTATCGAGGGACGACAAAAGCTTCCCTCGACTTCGCTCGGGATGGCCTGAGGAATGGTGAGCCTGTCGAACCACAGGACTCGACCCTGAGCAATGTCGGAGGGTCGAGGGGCCGGCAAACCGAGAGAGGGAGCATTCTCATCGTCGCGGTCTGGTCGCTATTTTTCTTAAGCGCCCTGGCGGTGGCGGTGAACGCTTATGTGGCGTCCAATCTGAATACAGCGGCTAAAATAAAGAACAGGGCCCAGCTCCTTTATTTAGCGAAGGCGGGCCTGAGATTGGCTGTCTCAGAGATAGCCAATGAGACGGCGGGTTCATGCGATACCTTGAAGGATCCGTGGAACAGCGATGAAAAGATATTTAAGGAGATAGCATGCGGTGAAAACGGGAACCTCAGCATACGGCATACGGCGTACGATGAGAAGGGCCAGGAAGAATACGTATACGGATTGATAGACGAAGAGCGAAAAATAAATATAAATAAAGTCTCCCGGCCGGCGTTGAAGAGCTTTTTTGAAATTTCGGCGGGCCTGACTTCGCGGGAGGCGTCTGATATCGCGGGCGCGATCGTAGATTGGCGGGATAGCGATGAAGAGCCCTCGGAAGGCGGGGCGGAGAATGGTTATTACGGCGCGTTAGACCCTCCGTATTTTTGCAGGAACGCCGATTTTCAGGTATTGGAAGAGCTGCTTTTGGTCAAGGGAATGACAACAGAACTTTATAATAAAACCAAAGAGAGGCTGACGGTGTATGGAACGGGCAGCGTTAATATAAATACCGCCGATGAAGCGGTTCTGCAAAGCACGGGGATCGACCCGTCGATATCAGAGAAGATCGTCCGTTTTCGAAAAGGTAACGACGGAATGGAAGCGACAGGCGATGACAGGATATTTAAATCAGCCGCCTCGATAATAGAAGACTTGCTCGCCGCGGAAACTTTGTCTTCGGAAGAGACTGATCAGATGCGGAATGTTTTGGGCATGGGATTATTGTCGGCGCGTTCGGATAATTTTATGGGGAAGTTAGAGGCCAGGTTAAAAAACGGGCGCGATACAATGAAAGTTACTTTTGTATTTGACCGCGCCGGGACCATAAAGTACTGGAGAGAAGAGTAAAGTTGATTAAATCTTTAATGTCCAAAAAGCCGGTAGTAGCTATAGAGATAGGGACCGACTGGATAAAGATATTAGAAAAAAAGTATTCTCGGGCGGGCCCGTATCTTTCAAAAATTCATTTTTTGAAGCTTGCCCAAATTAAGGAGCCTGTTTGGGAGGCCATCTCGAAGGCGTTCACACAGCTAAAGCTTGATAAGCATTCGGTGCTCACCTATATCCCCCGGCATCTTACGACGGTAAGAGTCTTAGAGCTTCCCGCGACCAATCCTAAAGAGGTAAGCGATATGATAAGCCTCCAGGTGGGGAAACAGACTCCGTATTCAAAAGAAGAGATTATCTTCAGCTACACCATGGCCGACAGATGTAAAGAGGGCTACAGCAAGGTGATGCTGGTTATAGTCAGGCGCAACCTGGCCAGAGAGCGCATAGAGACGCTGCAAAAAGCCGGAATCGGGATAGATAAAGTATTCTTCAGTTCCGAATGCGCTTACAGCTGGTTCAATCTTGCCTCGGGTACGGAAATAGCGCAAGAGCTTCATCCCGTCGTCTTGCTGGATATTGACTCCAACTATTCGGATTTCGTTGTTGTTCACCGCGGAAAAATGACATTTACCAAAAATATCTTTATCGGCACAAATGATTTTATAAACAACACGGACGCGCCGCTTGATAGATTTGCCGGCGAGGTAAAGCGCGCGGCGGAAATTTATCAGAGTGAAGAAAAGTGCGAAAAGATCGCGAAGGTATTCTTAAGCGGCGGAGCCGGCGCCATAGGCGGCTTAAGTCAATCCTTAAGCGCCAGGTTAGATATCCCGGTTCAAGATATACCGCCTTTTAAAAATATTCTGCCGGGCGCCGCCGCCGAGGATCTTTTAAATGACCCGAATTTTAAACCTATATCGGTCTCTCCTCTTATAGGGGCGGCTTTTAAAGAAAAAGAATTAGAAATTGATTTGACCACTCCGGAAATGAAGATTCAGAGAACGGTGGAAGAGAAGAGAAAAGAGCTTACTGTCATGGGAATATTGTCCGCCTCAATTGTGCTGACGGCGTCGTTTTTACTGCTCGCGAATATATACAATAATAACAGCTATCTTGCGCGGCTGGAGCAAAAGTTAAGCGAGTTCGAGAAAGAGACGGCCAGCACTGAAAGAATGAGCAGGGTTATCAGCCTGGCCGAGAGGCGCAAGGATGCGGAGGGTAATTCCGTAAACATTCTGGCGGAGATATACAGGATAATCCCTAACGAAATATATATTACGGGGATTGATATCGAAGAAAAGGGAAAAGTCGTATTAAAAGGACGCGCCATGGCGATGTCCGATGTATTTAAGTTTGTGACGACGCTGGAAAAGTCGCCGGTTTTTGAGAATGTAAAGACGGCCTATACCACTGCAAAAAAAGAAAAAGAGATCGAATATACGGAATTTGAGATTACCTGTTATTGCGAGGGCGCCACCCATGCCGTTTCTAAATAAGCTTTCCAAAAAAGAGAAGGCAGGGCTGCTTATAGCCGCGGCATTTGTATTTTTCTCCATTTTGGACAGGGCTGTAATAGTCCCTATAAATAACAGCATTAAGGAGGTGAGTCACAAGATAGAGGCGAATGAGAAGCGCCTGAAGGAACAGCTGCGTTATCTTAACCAGAAAGATACGATCAGCAGGGAATATCGGGGATACGCGAATGCCGCGGAGAAGAAACTGTCTGAGGAGGAAGAGACCGCTAAGATACTCAGTGAAATAGAGGATTTATCCAAAAAATCGTCGGTCTATCTGATAGATATGAAACCGCGGCCTTCCAGACAAACGGATTTTTATAAGGAATATATGGTAGAAATTGAAGTCGAGTCCGGCATGGAGTCATTGATGAATTTTCTGCACCAGCTAAACGCTTCACCGCAATTGCTGCGTGCCGAAAAATTGCGCATCAGCTTAAAAGAGAAAGATTCTTCCACGGTCAAGGCCTCGCTTTTGATCACAAAGGTGCATGTCCCCTGAAGCAAAAGTGCTTGTAAATCGCTGTAAAACAGAATATAATACAGCCAGGCCGCATAGTTCATGGTATGGAATTTCAAAAACTAATTCCAACCACTGAAAATCGCCAAGAAGTTATCGCGAAGCGATTTTCTTGTCGAATTACCAGCCTCCTGCGCCAGAGGAGAGTAAGCTATCGGATGGCCCAGCAGGGCGAAAACCTATAATACTATGAAAAACATGATCGCGGTTATACTTGCCGCAGGGCGCGGGACGAGGATGAAGTCCGGTACGCCGAAAGTTTTGCATAGTATCCTCGGGAGGCCGATGATATCTTATGTGACCGGCGCGGTATCCCGGGCCGGCGTAAAAGATATAGTGGTCGTAACGGGCTTCGGAAGCGGTAAGGTAAAGGACTTTTTTTACGGCACAAGAGTAAAGACCGTGGTGCAGAAGAGGCTGTCGGGCTCAGCCGATGCCGTGAGCGCGGCAAAGAAAGAGATCAAAGGCTACAGCGATGTACTGGTCGTCTACGGCGACACGCCATTGATAACAGAAGGTACTCTGAAATCGCTCATTGAAAGACATAAGAGTTCGGGCGCAAGCCTTACTCTGCTTACGGCAGTATTAAAGGATCCCGCCGGATACGGAAGGATAATAAGGGATACCGGCGGCAAGATAACTAAGATAGCCGAAGACGGCGAGTTGCGTGAATATAAGAAAGAGACCAGGGAGATAAATGTCGGCACATGCGTATTCGCCCGCGGCGGCCTGCTCGACGCTCTTAAAGATATAGGCCGCGATAACAGTAAAAGAGAGTACTATCTTACCGATGCGGTCAGGATACTATCCGCCCGGGCTTTGAAGGTGGAATCTATAGCCATGGAAAATTCAGATGAGATGATAGGCATCAATTCCAGGATCGAATTGGCTGCTGCCGTGAATATAATGAAGAACAGAATAATGGAAGAGTTAATGGCGTCGGGGGTCACCATACAGGATCCCGCGACGACGACCATATATCCGGACGTGAAGATAGGCAAAGATACCGTTATATATCCGAACACGATAATAGAGTCCGGCGTCAGGATAGGTTCCGATTGTCACATAGGCCCGTTCGCGCGTCTTCGCGGCGGGACGAGGATAGGCGATAAGGCCGAGATAGGTAATTTTGTGGAGCTCGTCAGGACTGTTGTCGCGGACTCCACCAAAATCAAGCATCATACGTATCTCGGTGACGCGAAGGTCGGTAGGTTTGTCAATATCGGCGCCGGCACCATAACGGCCAACTATGACGGAAAAAATAAGAGCAGTACCTTTATAGGAGACTCATCTTTCATAGGAGTGGGAGCCATACTTATCGCCCCGGTTAAAATAGGAAAGAGGGCCCTTGTAGGCGCGGGCGCGGTGATTCTAAGGGGACAGAATGTTAAGGACGGCGCGACCGTAGTGGGAGTGCCCGCGAAAGTTTTGAGAAGAAGAGTGGGCGACAGAAGAAAAACCAGTCGATAGGCTCGGGGGTTTTATCCTGAGCAAGGCCTTTGTTAAGCAGCAGGCCGCGTCGAAGAAAAAGGGAGAGAGGCGATGAACCCCGCCCCTTCTTGTGAATATCAAAAAAACACTATAGCAAAGAAAATAAAACCTTTTAATATAGAAAAATTTTAGTATTGGGAAAGGAAGGCGCGGGATGAAGAACCACCTATTGATCTTTACCGGAAATTCAAATAGACTTTTGGCTCTCGATATATGCAAACACCTGAAGGTGAAGCTCGGCGGCGCGTCAATAGACCGTTTTTCCGACGGAGAGATACGCGTAAAGATAAATGAAAATGTGCGCGGACATGACGTATTTGTTCTACAGTCCACATCGGATCCCGCGAACGAAAACCTCATGGAGCTCCTGGTGATGATAGACGCTTTGAAGCGTTCCTCGGCCCGGCGCATAACGGCTGTTCTCCCCTATTTCGGATATGCGCGCCAGGACAGAAAGGACCAGCCGAGAGTTCCGATAACCGCCAAACTTGTGGCGAATCTGCTGACGGTAGCCGGGGCCGACAGAATTCTTACCGTGGACCTGCATGCCGGCCAGATACAGGGGTTCTTCGACATACCGCTCGATCATCTGCTCGCCGTAAATATATTTATAGAATACAGAAAGAAGATGCGGATAAAGGAAGACTTTGTCGTCGTAAGTCCCGACGTCGGCGGCATAAAGATGGCCAGGGCTTACGCAAAAAGATTTAAATGCGGCCTCGCCATCGTCGATAAAAGGCGGATAAATGACAGGACGGCGGAAGTGATGCATATAATGGGCGACGTAAAAGGAAAAGTCGCCGTGATAGTGGATGACATGGTG
>JAPLMG010000253.1 GCA_026387165.1 Candidatus Omnitrophota bacterium | reverse complement strand
GACTATGTGTGCCTCTAAATGACAACGGGCTTGACGGAATAAGGGCGGTATGATATAGTATATCGCTCAAAGTAACTATAGGGAGGTATTGGATGTACGCGGTAATTGAGACAGGCAGCAAGCAATATAAGGTGGCAAAGGACGATATAATCCTGATCGAAAGGCTTGAGGCCAAAGATGGCAAGACTTTAAACTTGCGCAACGTTCTTCTCATAAAGGAAGGCAACTCGGTCCACGTAGGATCACCGTATCTTAAGGGCGCCGGAGTCACCTGCGAAGTATTGGCTGAAGTCCGTGGCGATAAGCTCATAGCCTACAAGTATAAGAAGCGAAAGAGCTCAAAGAAGAAGATCGGGCATCGTCAGAATCTTCTTAAATTGAAGGTAAAAACAATAGAAATTAACAGCAAGGAATAGACAATTAGAAATTTATGGAAACTAGCGAGTAAGAATAGCCAAGCAGAAATTTCCGTCAATTTCTGAATTTCAATTAATTTCTATCGAATTTCTGATTTGTTGTAAATTTCGATAGGCTATAAATAGGAGAAAACATGGCACATGTAGTTAATGGCCGCGACGGCCAGCCGAAGATGCTCGGAGTGAAGAAGTATGAAGGCCAGACTATCAGAACCGGCGGCATAATCTTAAGACAGCGGGGCATGAGCTTCAAGGCGGGCCGGAATGTAGGCATAGGCAAAGACCACACATTATTCGCTCTGGCCGATGGCAAGGTTAAGTTCGATCCGAGACGGATCGTGAGCGTTATATCCACCCTTCGGTAAACTCAGGGTGGATCCTGAGCCCTTCGACAGGCTCAGGGCGAATGCCGAGCTTGTCGAGGCAGAGCAGAGTCGAAGGATCCAAGAATTAATATCACAATCGGAAGTTAGACAGTGTTCGTAGACCAGGCCAAAATCTATCTCAAGGCCGGCTCGGGCGGCAAGGGCTGTCATAGTATATTTTATGACAGATACCACAATAACGGCCAGCCTGACGGCTGAGCAGGCGGCAAGGGCGCCGATGTGGTATACGCGGCAGACGACAATATACAGACGCTTCTCGATTTCCAGTACCGCCAGCACTTCGAAGCCGACTCCGGCACTCACGGAAGCTCCAATCATAAAAAGGGCAGATACGGCAAAGGCCTTGTAATAAAGGTCCCGCCCGGCACCATCATAAAGGATGCTCACACGGGCCTCGTCTTGAGGGAGCTGATAAAGGGCGGCGATTCGGTTGTTATCGCCAGGGGCGGCTTTGGCGGCAGGGGAAATTCAAAGAACCATCCTGCTACCGGAGGCATGCCCGGCGAAGAGAAGAAAGTTATTTTGGAATTAAAGCTCATCGCCGATGTGGGCATAGTCGGCTATCCCAACGCGGGAAAATCCACTCTTATATCAAAGATATCCAGCGCGAGGCCTAAGATAGCGGACTACCCTTTTACGACGAAGGTACCCGTTCTCGGAGTCGTGAAGATCCACGGTGACGAACGTCTCGTCTTCGCGGAGGTACCGGGCCTGATAGAAGGCGCGCATCTCGGCAGGGGCTTAGGCGACAGGTTCTTGAGGCATGTCGAAAGGACCAAGACCCTGATACACCTGATAGACATATCGGGTTTTGAGGGCAGGGATCCGTACAAGGATTACGTAAGTTTGAATAAGGAGCTCTCTCTCTACAGCAAAGAGCTGATGAAGAAACCCCATGTCATAGCCCTGAATAAATGCGATATAGAGAGCGCGAAAGAGAACGTAAAGAGATTTAAGAAGCATATCCGGGGTAAGCCGGTATTTGTTATGTCGGCGGCTACGGGAGAAGGTATAAAGTAGCTATTGAACGCGGTTTACAAAAATACGAAGGGCTTGAAGAAGAATGTCAAAAAATAAGATAGTAGTAATAAAGATAGGAACAAAGGTCATAACCTCATCTGATAAATCTTTGGATAAGGTTTTGCTTAAGGGCCTTATAGGCCAGATATCCGACATTCTTGATAGCGGGCTGAAGGTTATAGTGGTTACGTCCGGGGCCATAGGCGCCGGAATGGGACTTTTGGGGATGAAAAAAAGGCCCGTGAAGACCGAAGAGCTGC
>JAPLMG010000098.1 GCA_026387165.1 Candidatus Omnitrophota bacterium | reverse complement strand
GCGCCGCAAAGGCCGAGCCTCTCGGGGCTCACCACACAGACGTGGTCAGGGGCAAAGCTCTGGCATAACGTGCAGCTATAAAATGTGTCTACGGATTCATCGGTCATCCCCGCAAAGCGCTCATCGCGCGCCGCATAAGCTTTGCGCGCTTCCGGTAAAAGTTTCTTTATCTCATTCCCATCAGTGATCAATCTTATCTGGACCTTATCAACTATCGCGCCATATTCGTCATGGAACTTCGCCGCCAAAAGGTCGCCGAAATGGCGTATCTTGAATCCTGCCTTCTTAGCGTCCTTAGATATCCTCATCCAGTTCATGTCGCGCTGGCCCATGTGAAATATGCCCATGGCGTAATTTAAGAACTTATGTACCTGCCTTTCAAGGACGGGCTCATAATCCTGCGCCATCTTTCTGCCCGCGACTTCGATAACTATACCGAGCGGCGCATTCGAGCCTTCCTGCATAGAATCGATCTCAGGCCCGACAACATCTATCTTACCGTCTTCGATTTCGTCCATCTTCCTCATCTTAAGATATTCAAATGCCGGCGAGTACTTGCCGCCGAACTGGACGAACATATCCTCTTTTCTTACACGCTCGCCCTCGAATGCGGCCGAACAAGGCACCGGTATCGGGATCTGCGTGATCTTAACTTTTATGCCGCGCGTCTCAATCGCTTTTTGGACTATCTTCCTGTAATCAAGCTCTTTTACCAGACATTCCTCGTGAGCGCATACGCTCCCCACTTTCACTTCCGGAAGATCGAGATCCGTTATGATCGGCACGCCTGCAGCGAGAGCGCCTGCGCCTGTAGCGGCTTTAACTTCATCAACCCCGCCAAGTAACAGTACAAATGCCGGCACCCTCTCGCGCACATAATCCACACAGGCCTTGGCGTTGCCTGCCTTAATTGCGCCAAATGTCAGGGCCGACCTTATCGCAAAGTTCAGCACATATACTATCGATACCGTGTCTCGGCCAAAAGGAACTACATAAGATTCCAATCCCATATGCAGGCCGCCGTCTTTCAACTGGTCCACTATGCTTACGCCTTCGACATTGCCGCCTACAAGCGTCAGGATATTGCGCTTCTGCAGGCCCCTTACGATATGAACAGCGGCCAAGACATCCTTTGCTCTTCCCAATACCGCCGCGATCCCTGAGATCCTTCCGTCCACAAGCTGAATGCCGAGGCTCCTCAATAACGTATCGGGTAGGAATCCGGGACAACCCTCTTGGGGCTCCTTACCATAAATATATCTCAACGAACAGATAAGTTCTTCCGAAAGTATCGCCGCGACACCCGCATTAAGAGCATCCTTCAAAAATGTTTCCCATCTATTTTTATCGGCAGGCCCGCCTGCCTCGATGGAGATAGCATGCAGTCGGGCAGGCACGCCGGCTAATAGCGTCTTGGCAGCAGCCAATATCTTCTTTGCGTCCGATAGCGTCTTCGTCTCCAATCCTAAAAGCGCGTTGGCCAAAGGAAGATAGAACGCCGTTTCGGGGAAACCTATCTGCGTGTCCGGGCCTTTTTCTTTTATCGCCTTATTCAAAAACTCATCCGCTTCCGCATAAAGCTTCTTCGCCCCGCTTAACATCAACCCTGCAACCGTCTTCACCGTCACTTCTGTTGTCTTTGACATTCATCTTTCCTTTTTTTACTACAAACTATCAACTATGAACTATTAACTATGAACTAAATTAATCCCGCCGTCTCTAATACCAGCGGTACCTTGCGACCCCAGCCTATCGGCATTATGTGTATGCCCCGGCACAGGGGCTTCAAATTCTTGATCAACCGCGCCGCTATCTCTATTGCTTTGGCGCTCTTGTCGCTCGCGCTCTCCATCTCTACAATAAGATCTTCCGGCACAAATACGCCCGCAACATTCTTATTCATATATCTGGCCATGTCGGCGGATTTTAATAGCACTATGCCGGCAAGTATCACGGCCTTCAAATGCTTCGACGCGTCCAAAAATCTTTTGAATAGTTCAATATCATACACCGCCTGTGTCTGAAAGAATAACGCTCCCGCTTCGATCTTCTTCTCCATCTTAATGATCTCCGGCTCTAAAGGATCGGCGCCGGGATTTACCACGGCTCCGACGCAAAATTTCGGGGCGCCTTTCAGAAGATTGCCTTTCATGTCTTTTCCCGCCTGTAAACCCTTGACGACATCCAAAAGCTCAACCGATCCCAGGTCAAAGACCGGTTTTGCTTCAGGGTGATCGCCCGCGGACGGGTAGTCGCCGGTAAGAACAAGCACGTTCTCTATTCCCAACACTGCTGCGGATAACAGGTCCGATTGAAGAGCAAGCCTGTTCCTGTCGCGGCACGTCATCTGCAGTATCGGCTCGATGCCTCTCTTCTTCAAGAGATGGCATACCGCGAGAGAGCCAAGCCTTAAGACGGAGCTCTGCAGGTCCGTGACGTTTACCGCGTCTACCCTGCCTTTAATGAGGTCCGCATCTTCAAGGATCCCGTTGACGTCGATACCTTTCGGAGGCCCGATCTCGGTCGTTACTAAGAATTTTCCAGATCTGATCTTATCACAAAATGACACGTGGCATTCCTCATGTGATCGTCATTGCGAGCCCCGAAGGGGCGAAGCAATCTCTTTTAGATTGCGGAGCCTGTTGCAAGCCCGTCTTTGAGATTGCTTCGTCGCTCACTTCGTTCGCTCCTCGCAATGACGTCCTTTAAATAATTCTACCGTATTCCTCATTAGCATCGTCGTCGTCAAAGGCCCTACGCCGCCCGGAACCGGCGTTATGTATGAGGCTTTCTGTGAGGCAATGTCGAATTCTACATCGCCGACAATTTTATCACCGATCTTATTTATGCCCACATCTATGACTATAGCACCGTCTTTTATCCAATCGCCTTTTATTACCCCAGCTTTACCTACAGCCGATATCAGGATCTGGGCCCGCTTCACATGTTCCGGCAATACACCGCGCTCGCCCGTAGCGATATGGCATACTGTAGTGGTCACGAATTTATTTAAGAGCATCAGGGCTAGCGGCTTACCGGCTATCTCTGAATGGCCTACCACGACCGCTTCTTTTCCGTATAAATTGACTTTGGTCGATTCCAATAGCTCCATCACTGCCATCGCGGTGCATGGGCCGATCTTATATTGGCCTGATACGATCTTGCCCAGATTCTCTAGTGTCATACCCTCGGCATCTTTTAAAGGGGATATTAAATTTATTAATCTCTTCGCGTCTATTCCTTTCGGTACAGGAAGCTGTAATATGATCGCCGTGACACTGTCATCCTTATTCATCTCTTTTACCAATTTCCGGGCCCCGGCCCCGGAAATGTTGTCGGGCGCGGTCATTAGTTCATATTCAATGCCGAGCGCATCGGCAACTTTCTTCTGCGCCTTCACATAGACCGCGCTCGCCGCGTTATCGCCGATCTGCAGAGCCACTAACTTAGGCGCCCTGCCTGTTTTTACCTTCAAACTATCAATTTCGGCTTTGATCGCTAATTTTAATTTTTCTGCTATTACCTTGCCCTCTAATAATTGAGCTGACATACTATTGCTCCTTTAATTTAACATACCGTCATTCAGACTGTGTCATAATTCGTGTTTTTCGTCATTGCGAGGAGGCCGAAGGCCGACGAAGTCCTTCGACAAGCTCAGGACTTCGTACTGAGTTTATCGAAGTACGAAGCAATCTCTCCGTCGGAGATTGCTTCGGGCACTAAAGTGCCCTCGCAATGACGAAGCTCACTTATTTCGCTATTACGTCCTCGCACTTTTCCAGGATACCTTCTTTAAGCTTCGGTAATTCTTCCTCTAAAGGCTGCAAGGTCTTATGTATTTCGCCTATGAAATCCATATCCTTGATGTATTTCAAATTTATATAGACGTTGAATTTCGCCGCGAAGAAAGCGCCTTCCAGGCATATCGCGGCGATCGCCACATCTGTGATAAGATTCTTGTTGCCGCGGTCGGCCAGCTCTTCGCATAACTTGAGACATTCGGCGGATATCTTGCAAACCTCGTAAGGCGGCTTTGCCGCTTCTCTGTAAGAGGCGTCCAGCTTCGCCGGATCTTTGCATTCCTTCATCGCCTTGGACAATTTACCGTATGCCTCAATATCGGCATCGATCAATGCCTGCAGCCTTTTTCTGGCCTCTTCGGTCTTTTTCAGGACCGCTTCTGCGCCATCAGTATAATTGGCTACCATCGACAAAAGCCCTGCGCCGATTGCAGCGTTCAACGCCGCTGCGCTTCCTCCGCCCGGCGCGGGCTTGCGCGCCGCAAGATCGTTTAAATAAACTCGAACAGAACCGTCAATATACATTCATCCCCCATTTAGGTCTATTGTGTTTATTGGGTTTTTAGCGTTTATTGTGTTGTCATACGTAACACAATAAACCCAATAAACGCTACAAACGCAATGAACTCTTCATATTTCCCTTAGCGTCCACATCGATACATTCGCCCACCGGATGCGACGGCAGGCTCGGCATTGTCAGGATCTTCCCGCATAATGCGTACAAAAATCCCGCGCCGGCCGATGGCCGTATCTCGCGCACCGGCAGCACAAAATCCCGCGGCGCGCCTTTCAGGGCCGGATCGTGCGATAGCGATAGATGCGTCTTTGCCACGCAGATCGGCAGCCTCCCTAAGCCAAGTTTCTCATAATTTTGCACACTCGCCTGGGCGAGCGGCTCATAGCTGACCTCTTTAGCGCCGTATATCGTCTTGGCTATCCTATCCATCTTCTCTTTTATCGAAGCTGCCGAAGAATATAAAAACTTCAAATGGCTCTTTACCTTTACCGCCTCTATCACGGCCTTACCAAGATCGACCCCGCCCCTGGAGCCTTTCGTGAAGACCTCGCTCACAACGCAAGAATCAGCGCCGGCTTTGAGGGCTATCTTTTTAACGAGAGCGGCTTCTTTATCGGTATCTGCCTTAAATCTGTTTATCGCCACGACGCACGGCACGCCGTAAATGATCGAGTTCTCTATCTGTTTCTTAAGATTCGATGAGCCGAGCTCCACGGCCTTCAGATTTTCGCGTTCGATCTCCTTGTCGAGCGGCCTTCCAACGGTCATCTTGAATATTCCCGAATGAACCTTAAGCGCTCTTATAGACGCGACCAGGACGACCGCATCCGGTTTCAGCCCGCTCTGCCTGCATTTAATATCTACAAATTTTTCCAGTCCGCAATCCGCTCCAAATCCGGATTCGGTAACGACGAAATCGGCAAGCTTTAAACCTATCCTATCGGCAATAATCGAGCTATTACCGTGAGTGATATTCGCGAATGGCCCAGTATGAATTATACATGGCGTGCCCTCGCTCGTCTGTACGAGATTCGGCTTTATCGCGTCCCGCAGCAGTAACGCCATCGATCCGGCGACCTTCAGGTCCTCGCAGGTAACCGGCTTTCCGTCTTTCGTGAGCGCGACTATTATCTTCGAGATCCGTCTTCTCAAGTCGGCGATCGATTCGGAGAGGGCCAGTATCGCCATGAGCTCGCTTGCCGCGGTGATGTCGAAACCCGTCTCTCTCTCTACTCCGTAATCGCCGCCGCCTGATCCTATAATGACGCGCCTTAAAGCGCGGTCGTTCACGTCTACGACCCTGCGCCAATAGATGCGTTCGATGTCGATATTTAACTTGTTTCCCCTGTAAAGATGGTTATCTATGAACGACGCGCAAAGGTTATGCGCCTGGCTGACAGCGTGGATATCGCCTGTCAAATGCAGATTTATGTCTTCTTCCGGTAGAACTAGCGACTTTCCCCCGCCGACTCCCCCGCCTTTTACGCCGAAGAACGGCCCGATCGACGGCTGCCTTATACATGCGACTGCCTTTAGCCTGAGCCGGTTCAAGGCCATCGAAAGGCCTATCGTGGTGACCGTATTCCCCTCGCCCAAGTGGGTAGGCGTAATGCCGGTAACAACGACATATTTCCCTTTACGGGAACCCGGCATCTTGAGGATATCAAGCGATATTTTGGCTTTATAATCCCCAAAAAGCTCGAGATTCTTCCTGGTTATGCCGAGTTTCGCGGCAATAGTGTGGATAGGCTGTGATCTCATCATAGCATCAGGATTATGAGCTAATTATTATAAGGGAAAGGAAAGGTTTGGTCAATGAATTTAAAGCCGAAAAGTGGGAATGATTTTCCTGACTTGGATTTGTTTACGGATTACTGTTGTGACATACTGATATTTTATATGGATATGGCGAAGAGATTAATAGCGCTGGGATTATGTCTTTTAGTCTTTTAGGGTCAGATCTCAACTTTCAACAATTTCTTCTTCCTCTAATAATAACATAAATAGGATTTATTTCCGAATATTCTTGTTGATTGTTGAGACTTGACCCCTGGTTACTCCTGGTTACTCTGGTTACTGTGTTCGGTATTAGGGGACGTGCCAAAAAGGGACGCACAACTTTGCGGAGTGTCCCAAAGTGACACGTCCCCAAAACATTTGTGGTTTTTCGTATGAATTCTTTGAGATTATGCCGCTATTAGGACCGCCCATGCCGTCCTTATGGCTCTTTCGAGTTCCGGCGTTAGCGGGGCGGGGATAGGTAATATCCTGCTTATTGTAGAGAAATTGCCCTGATTAATGGCATCCAGCCAGTCATTGATTATCTTCGAGAGCGAATACATGCTCTTACCGCTTTCAGGCCTGACTAACACACGAATTGAGATGTTTTCTTGCGATAATTCAGCTTTAAGCTCTCTTTCTAACTCCTCTTTTAAGGCATCGGCCTTTTCCGTGCTGTCAAGGGCGTCTGTGGCTATAGCCATGTATTCTCCCTTAGCCAAGGCGCCTGAGAAGAAGTCTTTTACGATCGCTACTCTATTCTTGGGGTTAGAGGCATCGTAACCGAAGCGTTGGGCTGTTTCCTGGATCTGCGCCTCTGTTATTACAGATACGGTAAACTTTTTAGGTAGATTTAACGCTTTCTTAATATCGTCTCTGTTAAGGCCTTCTATAAGTTTAACGTCTTCTTCCGTCACGCCTGTTACCACCAGTTCAAATTCGACATTTTCCGCGTCTTGCGGTTTTTGCTTCAATAATCCGGTGCTGTTTAATGCAAGCGCAATATCAGGTGAATTCCTAAGAACCTCGATGGGCAAGCAGAATCGAAACTTATTAACATCCATTAGGTTTTGGCTCGTTCCGCGCAGCTTGCTTACGGATGTGCTTAATTGGCTTTCTTCTCTTGCTTCCGAGTTTAGCGCGCTAAAGGCTTGCTGAACATTGCTATGGATTTTCTCAAATTTCTCCGGCGGTTCTACATACTCTCTTTGGACTGATACGATTGGGCCTTGAGTGGACTTCAATGCAGCCGGTAATGACGTTAATTTCCACGCAATACCTGACGCGGTTTTCGACGCAAGCCGATTTGATATTGCCTTTATAAGATTTTCACGAAGCTCTCTTAATAATTTAATCTGCCCGCTTGGCAAGAGATATTCTTTGTTATCGATAACAGACTTCACGTTTTTATAAGTATTAAACCGGGCCGCTTCCTTAAGGTATGCCCTTATAACATCTGTTTCGGCTACGTTATAATTTTTGGCGAGATCGCGCACGGTTCTCATACCGAGATCAAAGACGAGTTCCTTGGCGATCAACTTGGCCGCCGTCATCTTAAGACGAGCCACCGGCATGCTGTCAAAAACTCTGTCTAGAGACGAGCGCTTTTCATAGGCCTTGTCCAGCGTACGCACATCCGGAAAATATTGCTCCAGCCGTTTGATTATCGCTTCTTCGTAAGACTCTTTTCTTTCTCCTATCAGATCGGAGTTCAATATGATTTCATGCAACTTAATTATCTCCGCCGACATTGCCGGCGACACCTGCGCGACAACGCTTTCACCCGGCCTGTCCTCGGCCTCTATTCTGAGCGCCCAGAATTTCCATACCGCGTTTTCCAGGCATTTCGCAAGTATCTGTTCGAAATATGAGCTCATTAAGGCGGGCGTCGTCTCGGACTCTTTAAAGAGGAGATTGAAGTCCACCTCCATTTTACTTGAAATTTCGACACCAACCGAATTGGCTTTTTCATCCGGCTCTATGCCAACGCCCCGGCGCTCGAGATTTATGCTCGCGTTCTTTTCGGTGAATACATTGGCGCCATGCACCATGCCGGCCGATACGGGCTTGCCGTCCCAATCAAAGAATAACTCCCAATTTTTATTGTCGATAGAATTACGAACTCCGCCGCCAGTGATGAGCATGTCGGAACTGGCGAGGAAAAACATCGCGTCCCTGATATACATATTATGCGCCCTTATCCTCACGGGGCGGCCGTTAGAGTCTCTCTCCAATACGGTAATAAGATCCTCTCCGTCCTTAAGGCCTGCCTGACTTTTATACTTCTCCTCAACACCTAATTTCCTGAGCACTTCGGGATCAAGAGCCCTGGTATTCATAGCCTTAAGCGACTCCGGCCCTAAAATTGTATAGTTTTCACTTCCGCTTCCGGGCCTAGCCACGGCAACAAAACCACCGGCATGCAGCCTGTCTTTTGGAAAGATCTTTGCCGGAGATTTCGATCTGTACATTTGTAAAAGGACGGCGTGATCGAGGCCTTCGAGAGAGGGGTCAAAGACCACTCCCGAAATATCTGTCCCTGAACGGATAGCGACATTATCTCCATAATGATCTATAGAGCGCTCTACTATACCGCTGGCAACATCGCCATCGAGCCATCCGGTAACGGATAATGTTATGGGGCCCGCGGAAGACGGCCTAATAGCTCCTCTTTCCCGCAGATACCTGGCAAACTCAAACGCATGCGCCATAACACCCTGTGAAGTCACTCTGTTTCCGCGCTCCGGCGGCGATAGAAGATCATTCTCCATATGCGACACCCCGTCCAGAAGGGCGGATTTGCCTGTCATAAATATGCGCCATGTCCCGAGACCTCGCATATATGCTCTTGCAGTTATAAAATCACCGAACTCGCCGGTTCCCTCATCAGGACCAAGCTCAAGAGGATCTATGGCAGCGCCTCCGGAAGCAACGGCAATATTTTCATCTACTAGAGCCGTGCCGATAAGGCCGTCCACATATCCCATTACGGCCGCTATACGATTCAGGCCCTCATGATAAACGAAGGCGCCCTTAGACCCTCCTTCGGATATATCGGTATGTTTTCTATTTTGGGTGGTTGAAAGGGCCACGCACTCCGACATCAAGTTGTTCATTAAATTTGTGCGCTCAGGACGGATGCATCTCAACCCCCCCCTTGCAACATCCGCATATCTGGAGTGGAGACCGAACGCTCCATATGGCACATGAACCCATATAATGGCGTATGGTGGAGTATGGACAAGGCTGCCATGTTCATCATAGAGCACTATTGCGCGCGGAACTATACTTAAGAAAAGCTCCGTTCTTTTTTTAACATAGTAATCGGTTTTAACGGCAGCAATCATAATGCCTAAGGCTTTTTGAAATATGCCCTTATCATGCAAGTCGCCGTTTAAATCTTCCAGTATTTTCAACAATTCCAGGCGCATATTACCCGATTCCTCGCCTCGCGTATCCAGATCTTTTGCGGGATCGAACCTGGTTTCAAAATACTTAATAAGCCGCTTCGATATCTCAGGATGTTTTGCAAAAACCTTACGAATACGTGAAAGACGTTCTATATTATCAACGCCTTCCTGCGGCGACACCAGCTGAAGTATTATTTCGCTAACGGCACGCAGTATGTCAAGCTGCTTTATTTCGACGCCATATTCTTCGACAAGTTTATTAAGTTCATCTACAGGACGGGTCATTTGAAGTATGCGGCCGGCCCTATCCATATCCCGGGCAAAGCCGCCCAGATAATCTTTCTTTGTAATGCCATTCCCGGCTTTGGCGTTATATTCTTTAAAGGCTTCTTCGTTTCCCATTATGGGAAGCGCTTTTAGTTCTTCGGTTGCTTCGTCAGGAGTGAAAAAACCATCTTCTTTTCTGTCATACAATATGCGCGAAGGATCGTATATGGAAGCTGCTACTTGCGCAAAACCCCTCTTTGCCATTATGTCGTCGCCGGTCACGATCTTGTTTGAAACATCGATAAGACTGCCTATAGACATACCGGAAGCCGCCATTATTTCGTTGAATCTTACGGTGACGTGTTTATTTATGGCATCCACTCTTTCTGTAACCGGGCCTTTGACTTCAGACGAAGAAACCTGTATAAGCATATCTATGTCAGAGCAGGGCCCTATATCATCCGCCTCGCCGTTTACAGAACCGAATAAATATATTTTATCAATACCCGAAGAACAAGAACCCAGATAATTTGCCACGCGCTGCGAAAGAATAAATCTGAACTGACTGTGCGCTTCTTTATCGAGGCTATTCAAGCGGCTTATCACTTCGCTTTGCGGTATCCTTAAACAACCGGCGGTGAGACCCAACGCGTCTTCCCATATACGGATTGCGGCCCCCTCAAAACCCGCATCTTTATTCTCGCTTGCAACCCTATAGAATCTCTCATCCTTATTTTCCTGCAAAGCTTTTATAGCCTTTGTACGCTTATCGGTATCAAAAAACACTTGTGAGAAATTCTTGTATCGGTCTCGGCTATCCTTGGCCTGGAGGATAGGCCGCATGAGGGCAATGAATTCTCTTTCTTCGAGTTTAAGTTCACTTGGATAGACCAGATCTTCATCTATTATGGACAGGATCTCAAATGCTTTTGAGATTAAATCATTAAAAATAATATTATTCGGCTGTTTATTAGGTTCTTTATAGTGCGATAAAACACGATAGAGTTTCATAATGTCATCTCTACCCAATACCTGCCGCATTAATCTGTTATATCTCGTAGGGTGCAGGTTCTCTTCCTGCTGCATAAGTATTTCGTTGTCTTCATGGATAGCGGATCTTATAAGAAGAAGATCATTGGCAGCGGTTTCCGGCGCCATTAGATATCTTCCGGAGGGGAGAAGCAGGGCAAGAGCATTATATCTGGACAATAGATCTAAATAGCGGGGAGAGTTAGCCAGCCATATAAAGCGGCTTGCCCGGTACATAGAGGCTGTTATTTCGCGCTTAACCCTGGGGTTCTCACTGGCCGCTAAAGGAGCCAGTGTGGATACTGAAGGCTGGGCAATAGCAATATCATTAACCAAGAATAGACACGCCATGGCTAACGCTATAGCTTTTGATAAGAGAATATATCTATCCTTGACGGTGAACATATCAACAAGATTATAGCATAGAGTAGTGTTAAGTCAATAGAAAGTAACTAACTTTTTATATCTTAACCTGGCTGTAATAGGGTAATAGATTAGTGTAAAACTACTCCTCTGTCATTCTGGAAGGCGAAGCAATCTCTGTAAGCAGGCTTACGCGGCGGTAAGAAGTTCGAGGAGGCGCTCGTTTAGCTTGGAGAAATCGTTTATATTTTCGCGATTGATCTTTGGCAGGTTGAATACATAAACGCCGTCTTTATTCATATAAAAATGCGCTTGCGAAGCCGTGCCTGACATCGCGGAATAGAGCCGCGCGAGCACTCTCCATGTCTCTTGGCTGTCATCATAATGCAGCGCGCGCAAAGCCTTTAAAACTCCTTCGAGCTGAATGAATTCCGTGCCCTGCTCAAGCGTAAATACCATCTTCTTTACCTCTTCATCCCCAACAGCATCGATATGAGATACATCGCTTAGCGCGGCATCTATAATGGCATCCTGATCCTTGCTTCGTATCTCAGCTATTGCGCCGGCAATAGTTTCATTTTCCCGAAGTATCCTTATGCGTTCAAACCCGTTATTATCCCTGTCAAATTTATTATTTACAGCCTGAATAAGCGTTGAGCGCTGCCCCTCCGGAATGACATCCCGCTCGATAATATGCCACATGACTTTTTTGTCCGGCACGGCAAATTCCTTTTCCATCTCGCTTATTATCGCCATCTTCACAAATTCCCGGAGATCGGCAATGGGGAGCGAATAATCTACATCTTCCAGCACGTTTATGAGCGTTGCCGTATATTCAGCGTCACTCCCTTTATTCATCATCATATCCGCGAACCTGTAGTAGCCGGGTTTGTGCTTAACAGGGACAAATATGCCCGCATCGACCAGTACGCGCTTCTTTTCGCCGAGAAGAATGCCCACGCGTTTATTAAGGGCACTCCTCATTAATATTCTATTATTTTTTATTATTTTCAATTGCGACTCGAACGGATTTTTTGATAAGCTTAACAAGTAAAGGGAGCCCTCCTGTCCGACCGGCACTATTTCCTGTATAGGATAGCCCCGTATGGGAGCTTCGGTAACTAAAATGACTTTACGGCCGGTCAAAGCGGCAAAGACCAAGTACCTTGCTTTCTGGCTGCGAGAGACTTTCGGGTGAGGTATATCAGCATCCAGTGCTGTACGCTCGCCGACCAGCTTTCTATCATTTTCCGGCAACCCGGCCATATTGTAATCGCCCGCTATGAATCTTTTTTCAAATTCCTCTATTTTGGCGCCCCTCTCCTCTAAAGCCTGCGCCGCTTTTAATATGTAATAAAAAGCAACTGCCATGCCTTTGGTATTCCTGCGTATTCTGTCATATCCGGGAACGCTTTTAAACTTAGCCTTGAGCTCTTGTCTCTGGGCTTTCGTAAGTCCCGCGACCAGGTCGGTCGGATCCGCGGCTACGGCAGCGGGCGGCGTTTTCAACAACTCCGCCGGCGAGCCGGCACCGCGGAGCGATTCTGCGGCAGGCGGCTCGTTATTATAATATTGATCTAAAAAATCTTTTAACTCGTTTAAAATCTCTATTGCCTTCGAAACAAAGCCGTCGTCTCCGATGAGCCGTAATCTATATTCTTGCTTCAATGTTCGATTAGCGATTATAGATTTACGCAGCGCGTTGATGGCTTTTATATGTTCATTTATCCGATTTAGATATTCGTCTCTTTTACCGGCTAGTAATAATACAACATCAGGCTCGTGCTCTACATCTAATTCTATTTCAGTCACCAGGAATCCGTATGCATCTACCAGCGGCTTAAATGTATCATGGGGTAAATCATACCCCGGTGCGGGAGGTATATCGTCCGGGCTATATGAAGCAGATTTAACACATGAAACAAGCCTTTCTTTGGTTGTTCTAAGAATATCTAAAAATGTTAATCTTGTACCAGGCGCATTGCCTTGCTCTCCTTTACTATCAACCGTCAACTGTGAACTATCGACTAATCCGGCTTGGGCCCGACGCGCGGCGGCGGGCGGCGCTTTCGCAACGTCCGCCGGCGAGCTATTACCACTTTCAACAAATTCCTGCCCGCCAGCGTAAGGCCAAGCGCATTTGGTCAACATAGATACCGGTATCATAAATACTCCCAAATCCGGATATTCGCCCTTCTCCATAACGAACTGATCCGCCGTCAGGTCGAGAACAAAGTCTATGCCCGCCACAGTTATTATAAAGTATTTGTGAAAATGATCTGCCTCTCTATCATCTGCCCATAGCTCATATATACCCCTATCCTCTGGAAAGAGAGAACTCTGCGGCCACATAAAGTCCCTGCGACTCACGCTCTTAAATGGTACTTTGTTCGCGTAGAGTATCTTCTCTATGTCATGTGAATATCCCGTAAAAAAACAGACTTGAGGATAGAAGGGGTCCTTCTGCCATTTCGACTTTACTTTATATAATTTCGGGATAATTTCGCAAAACGCGTTCATCGATAACTGAGCCGCAGCGCTCAGCTCCGCGCCTTTGGTTTTTAATACTATGGCCTTGAACTTATCCGCATCAATATCGGAAAAATCAATGTATAGAGTATTGCGGCTTGTTTTTGAAGCACCTTCGATTCCATTGGCCAGCTGCGCGGCTGGCGGTTTCCGAAATACAGCCTTAACCGATTCTTTCTCCGGATAGGAATCGGATGGATGCGGAAATTTCGAATCCTTGGTGACGTCCTCAAAACCATGCTCCTTAAATAAAAGAAGCATTGTTTCGGCAAGATATCCGCTTCCGAGGACCGGGGTTTCATCTTTAACCGTACTCAAGACGTCGTCAGCAGCCGACATGAATACCTTCCCACCGGGCTTCAGTATCCTGGCCATATCGCGAAATCCGTCCGAGTACGTTAACGCCGTGGGTGACCGCGGATCTTTATAGATATAATACATTTCCGAGACTATATCATTTTTAGTTTGCACGGCAAATTCCTCGTAGTCGCTCGTACAAACAACTTTTAAGTTTGAAATGGGTCGCCCCTCATCGGCCTCATCTTCAAGCAAAAAGGACAGAACATTCACCATCCTTATATTTGCATCGATCCCTATATAGTTTATTTGAGGATTTTTTTTAGCCATCTCGAGAAGTTCTCTGCCTCCTCCAAAACCAACCTCCACTACGATCGGCTTTGTATTATCATCAAAAATCGTGGTCCAATCGGTACCCGACGATATAATGTAAGGGCTTCGGATCGGTTCTCGCGGCAATGCCTGCATGTTCCCGGCCGGGGCGGGATTCGCGGCTGCGGCAGCTGGAAGCGCCTTTGCGACTTCCGCCAGCGAACCCGCGCCGCGTGGCGCTGAAATCTCGCGCGCCATGGCAGGGCTCAAAAATCGGCCATCGCTCCTTTCGGGCGCGGTTAACATCATCTTGACTATGTCGTCGGAAAGCGTGGTCGGTATGGATGTGTAAAGATCATCCGCGTTTATAGAAACTTTATTTCCTTTTACTATCCATTGGTGCAATGGATGGCCCTTGTAAAGACTGATCTTTTGGCTCATGCAATTTATCGTTGGACACGTATTTATTTCCAATCCCCGCGTTTTAAGATCTCCGAGCAATCTGCCGATCCTGATAAGATTATCGTCAATGCCTTTGATGTCCCCCATGCGCGTACCGGCATATTTTCCACCATTAGACTTCCGCGGATCTTTCGTGATCAGCGAATCTGCGGGCGCAAGGACGGTGCCGTGCTGTATATCGGTAAGCACGCCGCTATTTAACGCGTCTTCGATGAATGCGAGGTGGTGTCCTATGCGCTCATTAACGTCCGGAATATCGGATAATTCTGTACCGTTCCGGCCGAGTTTTTTCGTTGACTTATAGGTGTGTCCCCAATCGCCAAGATGGCTGGTAACCCGCATCGTTGATAAGATGCCCGCCGGCACGGTATCCTGTATCACCCTGAGGTAGTCTGATGTCTTGCGATACACGGGATTTACCGCTTCGTCACCGATAATAAACTCGCCTCCGGTAATATCAAACCCTGCTATGTTTTCGATATCTCCTGTCTTTAGCTTCATGACCGCTTCCAATATCGGCTTGATGTCATCCGGAGAATTCTCTTTTCGCTCCCTCCCAAAAGCAATAAGTAATTTGGCGGAAAATTTTCCCTTAAGATACGATCCGGCTATCGCCTGCGCCTCCTTGCAGCCGCGTATGGATGCGGCTATGACCTCTTCCGGAGTCCCGACCCCTTCCCTGTCCACCCGTATCGACAGATGAAGATCTCTCACCCC
>JAPLMG010000156.1 GCA_026387165.1 Candidatus Omnitrophota bacterium | reverse complement strand
GAAGAATGTCGGGCGAGAGGAAGAGAGAGGCCAAGGCCGATCCCGGCATAGATGATGTGGCCTGCCAATTACAGCAAGCCCTGGGCACACGCGTAAAGATATTCCACGGCAAGAAGCGCGGCACCATCCAGATAGAGTACTACTCGGTAGAGGACTTAAACCGCATCCTGGAAATAATCACGGCAAAAAAGACATAACCCCTTCAATTTCTTCTGTTTAGCCTTGACAAATCCTCCGGTTTGTAGTTAAATGTAAAAGAAATGGGGAGGCCTATTTTTGCGCAGCGTTTTATCGATGAAAAATGAGTCTCCCCATTTTGTCATATTTCAGGAAATGAGTGCCCTCATTTTAGAGGAGATGATATGGATCAAGCCACTTTAGTCTTAATAAAACCGGATGGGTTGAAGAAATCGCTCACGGGGAACATCCTGACGCGCCTGTCCGAAACAAAGCTCGATATAGTCGGCGCCAGGATAGTGAAAGTTTCCAGAGAACTTGCCCAGAAGCACTATGTAATGTTAAAGGATAAGCCTTTTTTCGAAGACTTATTAAAATATCTGATGGGCGAGTATCATAAGAAGAAAGTCATGGCCTTAGTATATTACGGCGAGGACGCCATACAGAAGGTAAGGAATATATGCGGCGCTACAAATCCTGAGGAAGCGGACCCCGTCTCTATAAGAGGCGCTTATGGAAGGATCACTACAAAAGGCGTCTATGAAAACGCTATTCACGCTTCGGCGAATCCTGAGGAAGCCGAACGCGAAATAAAATTATGGTTCGCTCCCGACGAGATAATATCGGAGCTTTATCCTGCCAAAGTAGCGAAGAAGAACGTGGAAGCGCGCGTCTGGGCGTAGAGACGATCAAACAACAATAGAAATTAATAGAAATTTGTAGAAATTAGTAGAAATATTTAAATGAAATTTATAGAAATTAGTAGAAATTTATTGTTAAACAACAAATTTCCCGATTTCTTAATTTCTATAAGTTTCAATACATTTTTTTCAAACTATTTCAATAAATTTCGACAGTAGATAGGAGATAAAAAGTTGATAAAATCGATGACGGGTTTCGGAAAGGGCGAGATAAAGTTCCCGGGCGGGCAGATCATAGTGGAGATAAAGACCGTTAACCATAAGTTCTTTGACGCCAGCCTGAAATTGCCCGAAACGATAGCTCCTTTCGAAGACAGGATCAAAGAGGTCCTGCAGAAGAAGATAAACAGGGGCAAGGTCAATGTTAATATAATTTACGAGCACAGCGGCCCGAAAGACGAAGTTATAGCCATAAATAGAAAGCTGGCGAAGAGCTACTATGCCGGCATCGTCGGATTAAAAAAAGCCCTGGGCCTGAAAGAGCCGATCGGGTTAAAAGAGCTGATAAGCCTGCCCGGGGTCATCAACTACGCGGCTACGCAGGAGAGCCTGACGGTATTATGGCCCAAGATAGAGAAGGCTCTTTCGGCGGCGCTCGCGTCTTTGGTAGCGGACAGGGAAAAAGAGGGGAGAGCCCTCCATAAAGATTTTTTTAAGAGAGCGGCAGCCATAGACAAGATGCTCGCCGAGATAAAATCGAGCTCGCACTTGAGCGTCAAGGAGTACAGGGAGAGATTTGAAAAGAGGGTCAGGGATCTTACCAGCGGGCACAAGATAGATCAGGGCAGGCTCGAGATGGAGGTGGCCATATTCGCGAAAAATATTGACATATCGGAAGAGGTCACAAGGCTCAAGAACCATCTGGCCAATTTTAAAAGGACCCTTGGCGTGAACGGAGAGGCCGGCAAGAAGATAGATTTTATCGCCCAGGAGCTGCATAGAGAGATAAATACGATCGGCTCAAAGGCCAGCGATTTCAAGATATCTAAGAACGTCATTGAGATAAAGAGCGAGATCGAAAAGATCCGGGAACAGGCGAAGAACATAGAATGATCCCGCCCATCCTAAAACAACAAAATATTTTTACACAACGATAATCTTTTTATGAGCAGCGTATATTTAGCGGTGCTAAAACAACTACCTTATGACAACCTTTGGAAAGGATGGGCGGGGTGACGCCTAAGACAGTACCCAGGAGCAAGATCTTCATAGTCTCCGCGCCGTCCGGCTGCGGCAAGACCACCCTGTGTAAAAAATTACTCAAAGACAAATTTAAGCTGCACCGGTCCGTGTCGATAACTACGAGGCCGCCCCGCCGCGGGGAGAGGAACGGCGCGGACTACTTCTTCGTATCCGCCGAAGAGTTTATCCGCATGATAGACGCCAAAGAGCTCTTAGAATACGAAGAGAACTTCGGCTTCCTGTACGGGACGCCGAAAAAGGCCGTGGAGGGCCTGCTTCAGAAAGGCGGATCCGTTCTTTTGAGCATAGACGTGAAGGGCGCCATGAATGTGCGAAAAAGTTATCCGCAAAACTCCGTTCTTATATTCGTAATGCCTCCGTCGATGGAAGAGCTTAAGAAGAGGCTTGAATCCAGGGAAGCGGATACGGCCAAGGCGATATTGAACAGGCTTAAGGTAGCGAAACAGGAAATCGCGTGCAAAGATAAGTACGATTACGTAGTGGTCAATGATAGTCTCGACACAGCCTACAAGAAACTGAAAGAGATAATACTTTTAGAAGGGTTTACTTCGCCATCCAATCCGAAAAACTCGGGTATGGTTCTACTTCGCGCTTCAAATGTCAAACGGCAGTAGCGCTTCGTAGGAACTATTCCTGCGAAGTTCTTCTTCGCTAAAGCTTCGAAGAAATCTCGCCGAAGCCTTGGCGAAGGCGGACCCTACCGGCTATTGGCAGTTGAAGGGCGAAGCAGAAAAGGAGAAAGCGATGCAGGGACCCGCAATAGATAAGCTTTTGGACAAGATGCACAGTATATATAAGCTCGTGATAATCGCTTCCCGCAGGACGATAGAACTGGCCGACGGCGCCCAGAAGTTAGTTGATGCCCCCGCCGATTTCAAGCCGGCAAATATCGCCATGAAAGAGATCATGGAAGACAAGATAGCTTACAAGGTAAGAGAAGAAAAATGACCCTTCGGCGCGGCCAATTGTTAAACAATGGCTTTGTGGTTCAACAAGCTCACCATCCCTCGAACCATCCCGAGCTATGTCGAGGGGCTCAGGGTCATGGTGAGCGAGCGAAGCGAGTCGAACCATGAGCGCTGCCCGGAAGACTGTGATCGTCGGTATTACGGCGAGCATTGCGGCCTACAAGGCCTGCGAGATCGTGAATCTTTTACAAAAAAATTCCTTTGACGTAAGAGTCATAATGACGAAGGACGCTTTGGAATTCGTGACGCCGCTGACCCTGCAGACGCTATCCGGCAGCAAGGTCCTGACCGACATCTTTGAACCTGCTGACAGGTGGAGCCCTGTGCACACGTCTTTAGCGGATAGCGCGTCGCTCATCCTGATAGCCCCGGCCACGGCAAACGTGATAGGGAGGCTGGCGAACGGGATATGCGATGACCTTTTGACATGTGTTGTTTATGCTTCCAGGGCGCCGGTTCTGATAGCTCCGGCGATGAACGAGAATATGTATAATCATAAGGTGGTAATGGGCAACATAGCGAAACTAGAAAAGATAGGCTATCGGTTCATCGGGCCCGTAAAAGGGCGCTTAGCCTGCGGGCATGACGCTATAGGGCATATCGCGCCGGCAGCCGAAATAATCAAAGAAGTCAAAAAGATTTTATCCGCCTCCGCCGACAAGAGTCAATCAGCCGGAGGGCTTCGGCGGATCCGCCGAAGCAGTCGGTCTAATGAGCGTTAAATGCGAAGGCGGACGGTGATAAAGAATATCCTCGTTACAGCAGGCCCTACCCGCGAAAGAATAGACCCTGTAAGATTCATATCAAGCTATTCAACAGGGACGTTCGGCTACGAAATCGCGCGGGAGGCCAAAAAAAGAGGGTATTCGGTAACTTTGGTAAGCGGGCCGACGCGTTTGGATCCGCCACGCGGAGTG
>JAPLMG010000183.1 GCA_026387165.1 Candidatus Omnitrophota bacterium | reverse complement strand
GATATATTGGAGAACTTTTTCAGGGTCAACTTCAAGCATTTTATAGAGCCCAGCGAGCGGTATCTCGAGCTTCTCGTAAAGAAGGGCCTGCACAATACGTCCGATAAATCGCTAAAAAATGCAGTGAGGGGCTTTTCGGATCAGGATATGCTTGATCTGCAGGTGCTATTTAATCTCGTATGGTTCCATTCGATCAGTATAGACGAGGATATAAACTTAAAAGATCTGGTGCTTAAAGGGTCCTCCTACACCGAAGAAGATAAGGAGTATGTGCTCCTGAAGCAGAAGGAGATAATCTCCCAAGTTATACCTCTTTACAGAAAACTTCAGGACGCAGGGCAGATAGAGATATCCGCAACTCCTTTTTATCACCCCATTATACCGCTCCTTTGCGACACATCGATAGCCAGGACTTCAGCGCCGGGCATGGATCTTCCAAAGAGAAGGTTCTCTCATCCCGAAGACGCCCGGTGGCATATCGCCGAGGCCGTTAAGTATCACGAGGAGCAGTTTGGGCTCGCTCCCCGCGGTATGTGGCCTTCTGAAGGCAGCGTCTCTGATGAAGCCCTGGAGATCATGGCTTCAAACGGTATAAAGTGGGCCGCCACGGACGAAGATATACTTTTTAAGAGCCTGGCGATGCAGGGTACCAAACGCAAAGCAGCCCTGCATTCGGACAGGCGCCTCATATATAAGCCGTATAAATTCAAAAGAGGCTCAAAGTCTTTATCGCTCATATTCAGGGATAAGAATCTGTCGGATATCATAAGTTTTAATTACAATTCGTGGGAACAGCGCTCGGCAGCCGACGATCTTATGGCGCATTTCAGAAGGATCGCCGGGAATCTTAGGCCCGGGAAGGATAAGCCGTTAGTTACGATAGCGATGGACGGAGAGAACGCATGGGAATTTTTTACGGACAACGGCAGGACTTTCTTTGAAACTCTGTATGAAGATCTTGATAATGACGATGAATTGGAGGCCGTCACTATCAGCGGCCATCTGGGCTTGGGCAGCCCCAAGAGCAAGACCCTTAATACCGTATTTCCCGCGTCGTGGATAAATCATGACTTCAGGATATGGATAGGCGAGGAGCAGGATAATGTGTCATGGGATTACCTGTCGAATGTGAGGAGGGACCTGGTAAAATACACCGGAGAATCTAAGGATGCGGGCGAGAGTGAAAGCGAATCCATACGCAAAGCCTGGAGAGAGTTTTACATGGCCGAAGGCAGCGACTGGAACTGGTGGTACAGCGGAAAGGCGCATATGGGAGCCGACAATCCCTTTGATAAACTGTACAGGATGCACCTGAAGAACGTATACAAATACCTGAAGAGACCGATACCGGATTTTTTGAAAGTTTCTATTAGTTGATTACAGAGATTTTAAAAGAGATTACAGAGATTAACTCGGATAATCTCTGTAATCTAATCGCGTTGTTTGACTGTATTTAATCTCTAAAATCATTTAAAAGATTTCTATTGCGTAATTTTCGTAAAGTTGTATAATGAGCTTCATATGGAAAGGGGGTATTATCATGGCAAAAATATCGACCATAAAGCTTGGCAGATCTTCAAATCCGTCCATGTCGACCGAAGATTTGAATAAGCTGATAGCGAAGAAGGCGTACGAGCTTTACGAAAAGAGAGGCCGCAAGCCGGGTCATTCTTCCAATGACTGGTTAGAAGCGGAGAGGATCGTAAAGGGTAAGTTCTGCGGCAAATAAGAGGTTCGTCAAAAATTATAAAGGCAGGGTGTCTTCACCCTGCCTTTGTTGTTCTTTGCTCAATTGTATGATATAATAACATACCAATAGCTATGGATAAGTTTCTGCTTTCATTCATACCCATATTCGTGGCGATGGACGCAATAGGGATACTCCCTATGTTCATCGGGTTCACCGAACATCTCAAAAAAAGAGAGAGACAGCGCACGATCATCCAGTCGATCGTCACCGCTTTTATAATAGGTATAGTATTCCTATTCTTAGGCAGGTGGATATTCAAAATACTCGGCGTGCAGGTATCGGACTTTAAGATAGCGGGCGGCGCGGTACTGCTGGCGATATCATTGAGGGATATACTGCAGCATGAAAAGACGCGTAGGCTTCCGAGTGAGACGATGGGGGCCGTTCCTATCGGGACGCCGCTGGTAGTGGGCCCGGCCGTTCTTACCACCATAATCATACTGCTCGATTCTTACGGCCCATACATGACGGTGCTCTCCTTCGTAATAAACCTCATGATCACCTGGATCACATTTCATTATGCCGCGGATATATCTAATTTTCTGGGCAAGGCGGGCTCAAAGGCATTTTCGAAAATAGCCAGCCTTCTTCTGGCCGCCATAGCCGTTATGATGATGCGTAAAGGGATTATCGATACTATCACGCTCTTCTGCACGAAGGCCTGAACAAGAGAAAGGGAACAAGTTAAAATGGTTTGGTTATTCGTAAAAGGCGGCCCTGTAATGTATCCCATACTGTTGGCATCGATCCTGGGGCTCGCGATAATAATAGAAAAGCTGTGGAGGCTCTATAGCATAAGGCTCAATGTTCAGAAATTCTCCAAAGAGGTATTCGCGCTTCTCGCGGAAGATGAATTCGAGAAAGCGTTGAAGCTTTGTAAAAATAGATCGAAGCACCCGATAGCCGTATTGTTCAAGGCGGGCATAGAGAAGAGGGCCTTGCCGGCGAACGAGCTCGACAGGCTTCTGGAGAGGGCCGGGAACAGTGAAATGAGCTCACTCGAGAAGCATATAGGGGGATTGATATCGGTAATAGGCATAGAGCCCCTTCTCGGATTTTTGGGCACGATCACGGGCTTGATACGCGCCTTCATGGCCTGGGAACAGGCCGGTTCCAATATAACGGTGTCAGCGCTGGCCTCCGGTATCTATGAGGCTATGATAACTACCGCCGCCGGGCTTATGGTAGCTGTGCCTTACTATCTTGTCTGTAATTTTATAATCAGCAGAAATAAGTACATCTCTTATGAGCTTAGCAACTATTCGATGCAGTTAGTCGAGGTATTACATGCTAAAAAAGGATAGAGCGTGATAAAGATACGACAGCAGAATAATTATCTCGTAGCATTAGAGTCCGTAGCGATGACGGATATAGTGATGAATATGTTCATATTCTTCTTCATCTCTTTCTCTATACTCTACACATTCAATCCTACTAGAGTATCCAAGGTGGATGTGAAGCTGCCCAAGGCGTCAAGCGCGGTATCCCTGGAGGGGTCCGAAAAGACGATCCTCGCCATAACGAAGGACGGCGAGTATATGATCAATGACGAGAAAAAAGACGCCAGAGAGCTGAAAGAGTATCTGGCGCTCTTAGTGAAAGACGATCCTTTGATGAGTCTGTTTTTAAAGGTAGACAGCCGCACGAAGTTTTCAAATGTGGTGAGAGTTCTCGATATTATAAACGAGCTGCACATAGAAAGAGTGAGCGTAGCTGCGATAAAGAAGCAATAATATCGAATGACAAAATTCAAATGACAAATTTCAAAACCAGTGTTTTGTCATTTGTGCTTTGACATTTGACATTCAGTTGTCATTTGTGTTTTAACATTTAAATCTTTTGGAGGAGCGCGATGAATATAATGATCGTCGGGTGCGGCAGGGTGGGCTCACAGCTGGCGGTCCTTCTCTCTCAGGAAGGGCACAACGTAACTATAATCGATAAGAATGCCGATTCGTTCAAGAGGCTCGGCGGGACGTTCAACGGAGTAATGGCCGTCGGCAACGCTTTTGATGAAAAGTTGCTGCGTGAACTCAAAATAGAGAAACAGGACGCTTTCGTTTCGGTCACGAGCGGCGATAATACCAATCTGATGGCGAGCCAGATAGCCAGGAAGATGTTCAAGGTGCCCAGTGTGATAGCCCGCGTTTACGATCCCGAAAGAGCCGATATCTACAAAAAATTTGATCTCGACATCATAAGCGGAACTATACTCGTAGCGGCCATGATAAGGGATAAGATAATCGAGAACCGTTTTACGGGTTATCTTATAGAGACCGGAGAGCTCGGAGTAATAGAGATAATTGCAGGAGACGATTTGGAAGGCAAGCGCGTCAGCGATCTGAATATACCGGACGAATTCTCGGTTGTAGTCATAGAGAGGAAGAAGAAGGTTATAATAACCGAAACTTTTACCAAGATCGAACTTAACGACAAAATTATGGGCGTGGTCAGGACTACGAGCCTGAAGAAGGTCAAGCAGATCTTTAAGCTGTAAAAAATGTAACAGTCCATCATTGCGGGGGCGAAGCCTCCTCGCAATGACGACGTGTGAGGAGACGCTTATGTACATTGTCGTCGTCGGAGCGGGAAGGATAGGGTTCCATTTGGCCCAGAAACTTATACAGGATAAGCATACCGTTACCGTGATAGAGAAGGATAAGGTCCGCGCAGAGGGGGTATCGCAGAATCTCAACGCGATGGTCATACAGGGCGACGGCTGCGAACCCAAATATCTGGAGGACGCTCAAGTGCGGCGAGCCGACGTCATCGCCGCGGTCACCGCGGACGATGAGGACAACCTTATAATATGCCAATTGGCGAAAGAAGTCTTTGGCGTCAGGAGAACGGTCGCCAGGGTCAATAACCCGAGAAATGAGAATGTATTTAATGAGCTTGGCGTGGATGTTCCGGTAAATGCCACTACAATAATCGCGAAGATAATCGAGGAGGAGGTATCATTTGAGGATGTTATAAACCTCATGACCTTCAAGCGCGGAAAACTCGCTTTAGTGCGC
>JAPLMG010000079.1 GCA_026387165.1 Candidatus Omnitrophota bacterium | reverse complement strand
CCTGAAGATATCGCTTCTTTAGTCTACACATCCGGGACGACGGATGTACCGAAGGGAGTATTGCTGACGCACAGCAATATATGCTCCAATTTTCTAAGTATAAAAAAGATGGGCCTATGCTTTCCTTCCGATAATGTAATATCCCTTCTTCCTCTGCATCACACCTACGCCTTTATGGTAACCATGATCATGCCTCTTTTGATGGGCGGGACCGTTACATATTGCGCGGCGGGATTCAAGCCTGGTGATCTCGGATCGGTATTGAACGAGGCCGAAGTCACCGTCTTAGTCGGAGTGCCGCAGCTTTTCGCTATGCTCAACAAGGCGATAACAGATAACGTGAAGAAGATGCCGCCGCTCGCGGTCTCTTTGACTCTGCCGTTGGTCAGGGCTCGGATACGTAGAAAACTTGGGAAGAAACTGAGGCTATCGGTAAGCGGAGGGGCGCGCCTTGAGATCTCTGTGGCGAAAAGCCTGTCCAGATTCGGATTCAAAATTATAGAAGGATATGGCCTGACAGAGACCTCTCCGGTGGTGACGCTGAATCCGCCGCGGAAGATAAAGTTCGGCTCCGTCGGCAGGCCCCTGCCGGATGTGCGGATAAAGGTATCCGATCCGGATGACGCGGGGCTGGGACAGGTCCTGATAAAAGGCCCGAACGTGATGCGCGGTTATTTCAATCAGCCGGATCTGACGGCGCGGGCCATAAAAGACGGATGGTTCTATTCCGGAGATCTTGGTTATATTGATAAAGACGGGTACCTCTTTCTTAAAGGCAGGGAAAAAGATGTTATCGTTTTAACCAACGGAAAGAATGTCTACCCTGAGGAGTTGGAGGAGCATTACGGAAAGATATCGTATATAAAGGAGATCTGCGTATTTGACAGGCTCGAAGTAAGGTTCGGGCACGAAGTGGCGGCCCTGTATGCCGTCGTGGTGCCTAATGTTGAACAAGCTGTATCAAAAAATCTGATCGATATTCAGGGCAGGATACGATGGGAGCTGGACAACCTTCAAAAACCTCTGCCCGTATATAAACATCTCATGGGGTTGATATTCACTACCGATGAATTGCCGCTGACGATATTGAAGAAGATCAAGCGATACGAAGTGAAGCGGAAATATTCTCAGGAAGCACCCGACGTGAGTCGGATTGAAAAGGACGCGGTCACCTCTGACGAGGACGCCGGGATCCTGGGGGACCCCGCCGCCGGGAAGATAATGAACTATCTATCCGCTGAAACCAACAGAACGGCCCGTCTTGATGATCATCTGGAGCTGGACTTAGGAGTAGATTCCATAGGCCGCGTTGAGCTATGCGCCGGGCTCGAATCTCTCTTTTCGGTAAAAATTTCCGACGAGACTATCTACAAGGCAGCCACTGTCAGAGACGTAGTTGCCGGCGTTTTGGCTCTTGTAGGCGGAGACCGGTCTCCGCATAGCGATATCCGCAGGGAATGGAAGGATATAATTAAGGATCCCGTGAGCGATAAAACGCGGCGCGGTGTACGCGTAAAAGCGACTCTCCCGGACAGATTGGCGACATGGCTTTTTGTAAATATATTTTTAAACTTTTTTGGAATATTCTGGCCTTTAAAAATTAAAGGAGCGGACAACTTGCCCCTGAAAGGGCCTTTTATCATATGCCCGAACCACGCCAGTTTTCTTGACGGATTCACCATGGCCAGGAGCCTGCCGATGAATATGCTCATCAACACCTTCTTTGTAACATATAAGGAGATAGTTGAGCATCCGCTCGCCATGTGGGTGGTAAAGATGGGGCGCCTTATGTCGATAGATCAAAATACCGATTCAAGCGAGGCCATAAGGGCGATCTCTTTTGTGCTTTCACATAATAAGATAGTCTGCCTCTTTCCTGAAGGCCAGCGGTCTATCGATGAGGAAGTAGGCGCATTTAAAAAAGGCATAGGTATCCTCGTGAAGGAGCTGGACGTGCCGGCTGTCCCGGTATGTATAAAGGGCTCTCATCAGTCCTGGCCCAGGGGCAGTCTCTTTCCTAAGCCGCATCATCTTGAAGTTATCTTCGGAAAGCCGGTATTGGGCAGGGAGCTGGCGGCCTGCGGGGTAGAGGTGCCGGAGAAAGACGAGTATAAAGCTATAGCCTGCGGGCTTAGAGAAGAGGTCCGTAAACTGGCGGCACGTTCTTAAAGAGCCGCGCTGCGGATAGATTCATAACAATAGAAGGGGATGTCAAAAAATGAATAAGATCACGAGATCATTACTGAATCGTATTGTTGGGGATCTTTTTTTTGTGAAGCTGATGGGGTACAAGGTCATAACTAAGGGGCTTGAGAATATGCCTATGACGGGAAAAGCGATCCTCGCGAGCAACCACTCCAGCTACCTGGACTCGGTGATGCTCTTTTATGTTACCCCAAGGCCATTCTACGCGATCGCCGCCGATTTTCTATTCAAAATATGGTGGCTTGGGTGGGGATTGCGTCTTACCGACTGTATCGGCGCGAGGGACTCCGTCGCCGGCGCTTTGGCAAAACTTAATGAAGGTAATATGATCCTTATATTTCCTGAAGGAGAATGTAAAAAATGCAGAGAGGTAGAAGTCGGCCGCGCCCACAAAGGGGTCGCGGTCTTTGCCTTGAAGACCGGGGCGCCGGTCATTCCTATAGGCATAAAAGGAACGTTCGAAGCCTGGCCCACATCCAGGATATTACCGCGCCGTTCTCAAAGAATCGAAATAAGTGTGGGGCGCCCTTTTTATTTAGAGAGATATGAAAAAGAAGGGAAGGTTCCCGATGAGATACTTATGAGGAACCTAGACAAAGTCACCCGGGCGATCAAAGATATGTTGAAGTAGAAGGATGAAAAATTTCCCCAAAGAAGTTCTCTTCTGTCTCACAACGGCCTGCAATCTCCGCTGCGCGCATTGCGATATCGAGCAGCGCCCCGAAGTGTTAAACAAAAAGGCCGCCCTTAAATTTCTGGCAGCGTCTTCCCGTAGCGGAATCAGGCGCGTGGGGTTCACCGGAGGCGAGCCGTTCCTGGCGCTCGAGCTCATGTGCGCCATTTCAAAAGAAGCGGCGAGGCACGGCACGCTCTTTGGCCGCATCATGACCAACGGCGGCTGGTTTGGCGCCGATAAGGAGCTTGTCTCGGCGCTTAACCGTCTCTTCCGTGCCGGTTACGATGGCGATCTCTGCCTAAGCGTAGACGCGTTTCACCGCCAGGACCTTAAAAAGTGCGCCTCTTTTATCAGGGCCGCGGCGGCAATATGGGGACGCCCTGACATAGTTTCCATTGCGGCGGTTAAAGGAGCGAAAGAAGGCCAGACCCGAAAGCGGCTTGCAAGGCTTGCGCGGGCCCTATCCGCGCGCCTGATCATAGTCAATGGAAGGCCTTCCGCCATAAAGAACGAAAGCCTTTTTATCAGGATATCATATATAGATCTTTCGACCATTGGTAAAGCGGCCGGGCTGAAAAACGCGTGGGACGGAAAATGGTTTAAGGACGATCTGTGTAAGGGGCCGGGTAATGTGCTCTTTGTGCTTCCCGACGGGACGGTAAAGCCATGCTGTGGGTATGCCAATGACGCCGACATCCTGACTATCGGCTCGATCGAGCGGGATTCTCCAAAACAGCTTTTACGTAATGCGCGGAAGAACCGCTTTATCGCTTCTATATTTGATACGGGATTTCATCCGGTAAGAAAGCGGATAGAGAGAGCCGGTGTGCGCTTCCCGGGCAAGACGACTAACCAGTGCTTCTTCTGTGATTATCTTATAAGAGCATTCCTTAAAAAGGGGTCAGACCCATTCACGCCTTAATAGGCGCGTTGGGTCAGACCCCTTTTTGCTAAAGGCCTTCTTTTAGGTCAGCGTGAGCTTCCTTAAAGACATTCCTTGGCCCTGTGGTATCCGGAGGGGTTACCATATCAAATAGCACAGGGATGATATTATTGAGAAGCGGGTTGGAGTGCTTCATATACATATTCAAGGCGACTATGCCGGAACCCATATCCTTTTTCGGATCAAGGGTCGTAATGCCCATGTCAATCTTATCCATTCCCGTTTCAATGGCCAATTCTATAGTCTTATAGAAAAGATTGAAATACGTGCAGTAGTCCCGGTTGTAATCATAATCTAAGCCAATAAGCGCCGAGATAAGCTCTTTATCATTAAAGAGCGTGAGCATAAAACCAATGAGCTTGTCGTCCTTCGTCGCCGCGAGGACAACAGCTTTTTCGCCAAGATACTTATCAAGATTTTGAAAAAATATCTCGGCCACCGGCTCCCGCTGAATTTCTTTGGCCTGGCGGGCAACATTATCATGCAATCGTTTCAGCTCACGCGGATGATGGATCAAAAAATTTTTCAGCGGCTGTATGGATATATTTGCTTTGGCGCACTTCTCCATGCTCTTAACGATCTTGCACCTGTAATTGCTGCGCATGGAGTTCAGGTATTCATCGAAGCTCTTCCACCTGACTTTGATCTCGGCCTTCGGCAGATTATGGATCTTCGCATATCCGCGTTCTTTTAAAAGGCCGCAAAGCTCTGTCGCATCGTCATAAAAGTCACGGAATAAAAGAAAGTTTATGCCAAGCTCTTTTGCCAATCCTTCTATTCCGCGGCAGAGCAGCCGCAGTGCTTCGGCGCGATCCACGCCGTCTCTAAATGACAGAGCGTTCCCCGGCGCTATGGGCGGCCCGCATTCAAGAGACCGCAGGATTAAAAAATTCTTCCACTTACGCCTGATCAGATGGATTATTTTTTTTATGGCTCCCCGGGCAAAGACGTCCAACTCCGCGCTGGTAAAGTAGACCGAAGCATGCGCGATGATCTTATCGCCGTCATAGACGACCACGTAGTAGCACCTGCCCTCGTTCATGCCCGACTTCTCTAAAGCTTCAACATATTTATGCGTGCAGAATATCTGATCTTTGCCTACAATGGCGTCCCACTCACCTTCGGTCACTTCGGAGATGCTTCTATATGTTTTGACTCTGCCGCCAGCTTCGCTCGCTTTGTTCGCGGAACCAGTATGGGTCAATGCGGGGCCGGTTTCATTATTAAGAGTGGATGCTTCCATGGAGTTCGCTCCTTTATCTTGGTATCTTCGGGACGCGTTCCTTTTTGACTAACCCAACTTCATTATACCCAAGTAATTACAAATCAGCAATACCTATCTAAGGCAGACAGGAACACAGTGCTTAATTCAGCGAGACAAGTATTGTGTCCCCCGAATTTCCCGGCAAAATATTAAGGCTTTTGAAGCTCTTTTAAGAGTCCTTTTTCAAATGGATATTCAATAGTTAGAGTTACCACACCATAAGGTATATCTGCGTTTGAGGACGCAATTTCCCGACCATCATAATAAACCTTTCCTTTAATTCCTGTTTGGCTCTGGCTTTGAGCGATAAATATAGTCGGAGGGTTTTGCAATTTTAATTTTAATAATTCCTGCTGCCGCTCTGCAGGAGGATATCTTTTAAATTGCTCTCTTGTCTCTGCAATAACGTTACCGAATTGAAGTCTAAGGCAATAAGGCGTTGAACTCTTAAACGAGTTATTATTATTCCCTGTCGAACTACGAATATTTATTGTATTACCGAATAAAGTATCCTCTTTTGACTCAACGACTATCAATATATCTTCTTTCGGGTTGGCCAAATATTGTTTAATTTCTTCCTTAGCCTCTTTACCCGTAAACTGACCTCGTTCCTGTGCACTGGCATAGTCAGTCAATAAAAATATAATAAGCACGGGCAACATTATTTTCTTCATACCATTTTCCTTTCTGATAATTGGCGCCATCCTAAAAAGGGACATCCGACAATCTCAAATCTTCAGCCCCTTATCCACTATAATTTCATAAGGCCGCTTTTGCAACATATATTCTTTGTATAACCTCATGCGCTCATTCGGATCTTCTGATTACAGATTCTAACCCGATTAATAATAAGAGGGAATAAGAGGAGGAATAAGAGGGAATAAGAGGGTCGGGAATAAGAGGGAATAAGAGGGTCAGGTCTTGACATTTGACACTTCATGGCATCTGTCAATAGTCAAGACCTGACCCCATAGACCCCCCATAGACCCCCAACTCAACCGGCCCCTTTTTTTGAACTGGAAGATTATACGCATCAGCGACTGATATTAAAGTCGAGCTTCCGGTGATAGTTTTGAAATGATCCGGCGGATGACTTCGTACAAGCCTATAAATATCACCCGATTTCGACGGGAAGAATAGTTGATCAGTTGCATTATAATGAGGTCCATAATTATCATGGCCGCTATCATATCTTAAAAGCCGAAGCACCACGAGAGGGGACCCTTTAGGAATAACAATATCAGGAGAATTATTGTCGTATGTGATGATATAAGAGTCTCCTGAGCAACCGGTACCGGCAAGAACGCTGTTATAATAATCTATATTCAGAGATGGCTTAAGGACGTCTCCAGGAAGACGTTCGCCCTTTTCATACAAGCAATAATCATGCGAGCCGACATCCTCAATCATTGCTCTGAACGGTTTTTCCGAAAAACGTTCCAAAGGGTTCATCAGTCCTTCCTAACCCGAACTACTCGGGTAAACATAGGGTCAGCGACTTTTTATTTTGCAAAAAATGGGCGCTGCCCCTAATTTTTCTAATTTTCAACTTTGCAGAATGGCACCGTTATTGAATAGTTTATTAGGCTATTAATTTCTTATCAACTATCGAGAGAAAGGTCTTTGCTATTCGCAAAATTTCATTTGTATAGCGGATCATATCGGATTGTTTTCTCTGACGTCTTTTTCTATTACGTTGACTAAAATTTATATCCATTTCGTGTGAAATTTGATTCCGCGCATCAAAAATCTCTTTTAGACGATTAGGGTCGCTAGATAAATCCTGCGATGGTATATCAAAAAAGGAGGCGGCTCTTAACAGCTCTTCTTTTGATTGCAGGCTGTTAGAAGTGAGGTCTCTTACTACTTCGTCAACAAGCCTTTTTCGGGGATCTTGCTCTACTAATGATGCTGCTAATAGCTTGGCATTTATCTGGTTTGATTGAATAAGTTTTTTTTCAATATAATTTTTAAACACCTCTCTTGCACCCACATCTTTTATTATTATTTGATGTAACGCATCTGTTATCAGTTGTTTAATCATTGAATCAAGTCCTGATGTTGCAAATACTAACATGGCACGAAGTAAATCTTGTTCTTCATCGGTAGAAGTGCCTTTCGTTTTTCGTCTTCGTCTTCTTTCAAAAATATCAAAAAAAGACGAAGCAGCATCATGTGTACTACAAAGTATCATATAGGCGTTAAAAGCGCGGGGACTTGCGGGTTTGGTAGGATAGTTATTAAATTTACTATTCATCAGAACCTCTCTAGTTTGTCCATATTAATGTCCTCTGCCATGAGTGGGAGGGAAGAATATCCTGCATACCCCGGATAACCAGGATACCCCGGATAGCCAGGATAGCTCGGATAGCCAGGATAGCCTAAATATGGCTTATTGGTAAACTTATAAAACCTATTATCATTACAGATAGTCCCGATATATTCCCCATTAACATCTACGACGTCATTCGAATTCCATGGTAACCAACCTATCCAGTCACTGTTGGCATCAAAAATGAATTTATCAAATCGAAATGCTATCCAATCTCCCGATGAATTGAATAAGTATTGCATGATTACTTTTTCAGAACCATCCTATTTGGGAACAACCTACAATATTCTATCTTCTGCTTACCAATGAGGCTGTAGCTAAAATACGAAATAGATCTTTTCCTTCTTTTAAACCATCTAACACTCTTTTAAACATATATGCATCGGCACGATTCGTTTTTTCTTGAATCATTAATAATTTTGCCAATAAGAGTAAGAATTTTACACTATACTCTCCTTTATGGCTTAGCTGTGAAAATTTTTTAACTTCTTCTTTGCTGAGACTAAGGATTGCTTCCGGATCAAGGGAGTTTCTTTCGCGCTCACTGGTTAGAGGAGTTGTACTATTCCATACATCGATAAAAAATTCTATAAATTCTCTGGTCAGCTCCTCATACGATTGCATCTTCATTAAAATATCCACCACCCAGTGAATATGTTTTGGCGTCCTGATATTCGACCATCTTCCATTCCGTAGTTTTTGTCTATATTTTATTAATATATCTAGAGGGCTTATAGAGCCTTTGTAAACCGCTAAAATGGCGCTATCATTAACTTGAAAAATCTTTATTGGAACATGATGAACCCCTTTTTTATTAAACTCCATCGATGGTGTTTTAATAGCAACCATTTTTTATCTTCTCCTAATTAAAAAGGCGTCAGATAAATCTAACGCCTTTTCATGATACGATGCTGATTAAAGGTTCTCATGCTGGTTTTGGCAACCCCAAGAAATCAAACGGTATGGTATGGAAGAAATAATAGCATCCTACCGACTTAACATAATCTAGAACATCCTTATACTCCGGTTTCTCAAACCATTTATTGAGAACATAAACATACTTGACCAATATGCCTAATGGGCCAAACAACTTTTTATATTGCTTATTCTTGAAGTCGCATGTTTGCAGCTTCTCATCAACGGAACCTGCGACCGCCTGAAATTTGATTTCTACAATGAAAAGCTCTTTTCCGTTCGAAATATATATGGCATCATCGGGCAATAACTTTTTGGATATGACTGTTCGATAGTCGACCCCTCGTGGCCCTAGCAGATTTTTATATAGTGCGTGCTTTTTATAAAGCTCTGCTACTTTTGATCCGAGAAAAAATACCTCGTTTCCCGTTATCGTATAACCTGGGATCTTTTTAACAAGCTCTTTTAAATCAACTCTGGATTCGAATTTTAACCCGGTTAATGTTTTTGCGCCGCCGATGCCGCCTCGTATCATATAGCAACAAGCCTTTCTATATCTTTCTCAACTTTCTTTATCTCTTCTTTTACCGGGTGTTTGGTGCGCTGTTCAAAATTCAATCTTTTTATGGATAGATCCAGATATTCCTTATTGCTATCTGTGCCTATAAAATATCTACCTAGCCTGTAAGCAGCCACGCCCGTTGTAGACGAGCCGGTGAATGGATCGAGAATGATATTGTTCTTTTCGGTTGAAGCAAGAACAATCCGCTCTAATAGAGTAACCGGTTTTTGAGTGGGGTGCTTGCCATATATCTTTTCTTCCGTCTTTGGAGCTGTGATGGACCATAAGGACTGCATCTGTTTATTGTTATTCCTTTTTCGCATTTCAGGATAATTAAAATAGTGCCTACTCTCTTTATTTTTTGCCGCCCAAATAATGGTTTCTGTTGCATGTGTAAAATATCGGCAAGATAGATTAGGCGGAGGATTTATTTTAAACCATGCTATATCATTGAGAATCTTAAACCCTAGCTGTTGCATAGCGAAGCCTATCGAAAAAATCACATGTGATGTACCACTAACCCATATTGTGCCGTTATCGGTCAATATATTCTGGCATTTCTTAAGCCATTCCAGATTGAATTTATGCGTCTCCTCTATGCCCTGAGACTTATCCCAGTCGCCTTTATTTACAGAAACGCGCTTGCCTGCATGACAGGACATGCCTCCATTAGAAAGAAAATAAGGCGGATCGGCGAAAATCATATTGATTGAGCCTGACGGAATAGAATCCATGACACTGCGGCAGTCGGCCTTAAAAAGGGTAGCTTTACCGTCATTGGTGCTGTAGAAAGGATCGAGCCCCATTTTAGATATGATATGCTTGTAGGAATGTGCCATTATATCCTCGCTTATTTGCTGTGAAACATTTACGCTACCATAATTATCGCCATTCATATTCTACCCCCTTGTTTGGTTATATTCAAGCCAATTTGTCCTTCGTGCGAACTACTCATTCCACCATTCGCATTCTTCGAGAGCGAAACGAGCAGTGTACTCCAGGCCTCTGTCCGGATTTTTATTATATCTAGTAAGGGCCTGCAGCGCTTCTTTCGAAGGATGATGCGCCAGGATCATTAATATGGCTTCTTTTGCCCGGAGCGTTATCTCGTAGCCCAATATGAGGTCGCCCATTTCCATAATAACATCTGCTGCAAGATTATCGTGTCCATCGAATAATACAGAATGTCCGCCAAAATACTGTCCAGCGCCGTGGATAAGCCTATCGTCACTATCCACATAGCCGGATACCTGCGGAACCCTCCCTTTCGCGAGAGATTTTTTCAAAAACCCCCAAAACTCTTTTTCCGTCACAATACATCTCCTTTTCTGGTTTTTTACCTTTTACCTTAAGGAGGCAACATGTCTCCCTATACTATAAGACGGAAAAAATGGTCAAATTGTTGCAAATTATTTTAAAATAGTTTATTTAATTGCCCTAACCCAATGGTATTCCGATAGTTGTATAGAGATTGCCTGCCCGACTGCAAGAGAATCAATAGCAAGCAGACGGGCTTCGCCCGCCTTTGGCGTAATGACGCAGCGGCCCTTATTACGCTTGATGCGGCAGAGCCAAGCTTTTGGGATCCATATTTTATGATTGTCAAATATAATTAAAATAGCTCTCGGGGTTTCATTGACTAAGATAACATCGATCCATAGATATGATCTGCTCTCCACCATAAATCTTATTAGGTTCCGCATGCTAATCATAAAGCCCTTTGTTCTTTAAGAAGGCTCTATCTTCTTCGGAGATACCCTTAAATATTTCAAAACCTACTTTATTCTTTAATCTTTCTTTAATTGTATTATAGGTGTCGCAATTTTTGATACTCTTGCGCGCTTGAACTCTGCGACTCTGAGTAGCAATTTTTGGTACACTCAAGCCCGGTAATAAGATTGATCCGAGCATGGTATATTCGGACGGAGTTCTGCCTATCCCGCTTTTAAACTTTAATAGGCCTCGCTCCTGAAGGTCTAAACGGGCCGAGGAGAGTGTGTTCTGGGTAACACCTAGATGCTCGCGAATGGTCTTATCGGTCCAAAAGAAGATGGGCTTTTGGAATCTACAATAAAGGCCCCTGAGATAAATATACAGAAGCATAGGCATTGGACGGACGTTGCGGGTCTTGCAGAGCTCAAAGAAGTCGTTTTCGAGGAATTGGTAGCCTCTCATGGGGCCTCTTGAGATTGCTTCGGGCCTTTGGCCCTCGCAATGACGGGGGGACAGTGTGACAGAACGTGACAGGATGCGGCTAAATTACCAAGATTCCCAAGAATACCATGAAAACAAAAAACTCTATCCACCATCGGTTTATCGACGATAAATAGAGTTTCCGTCTGGATTCCCGCTTTCGCGGGAATGACAACTACCGTATATGGCGGGGACGACGGGGATCGAACCCGCGATCTTCAGATCGACAATCTGACGCGATAACCAGCTTCGCTACGTCCCCACAAAGCTTTTGTACGCGGTATTATATCCTTATCCGCTGGATATATCAAGATTTTTCTGCGACGCCCTTTTATCGATATCGCAGGAATTATTTTCGCTCTAACAGGGGACAATTTTTCTAGCGGCATATTAGTTGCCTTGATATGAAGATGTGGTATACTCTAAACAAAAAAAGGGAGATCATGGTATTCAAAAATAAAGTATTGATCATCGGATACGGCTCAGTCGCAAGGTGCACTCTCCCGATGCTCCTTAAGCATATCAGCATCCCGCATAAAAATATCACAATAATAGATTTCGTCGATAAACGTAAAGAGCTTCAGCCATGGATAAAGAAAGGGGTTAAGTATTATCAGGAGCGGATAACCCCCATAAATATAAACCAACTCCTGTCCAGATATGTATCTTCCGGCGGAATGGTGATAGACCTTGCCTGGAATATAGAGTGCCTCGACATGCTCACCTGGTGCCATGATAACAAGGTGCTTTACATCAACACTTCCGTCGAGGAATGGGACCCATACGCGAATATCCACAAGAAGACGCCCTTTCAGAAATCCCTCTATTATAAACAGATGCAGATCCGCGATATGACATCCAGGTGGAACAATAATTCCACGACAGCCATATTGGATCACGGGGCCAATCCCGGCCTTATATCTCATTTCACAAAGAAGGGCCTGGTAGACATCGCCTCAAAATTGATCAGGGATAAATTGGTGCATAAAAAACAAGCTAAGAGAATGGAGAAGTTCATACAGGAAAAAGATTTCGCGCGCCTTTCTATGAAATTGGGGGTCAAGACCATACATGTGAGCGAACATGATACACAGGTAACAAATAAGCCCAAAATGCAGGGGGAGTTTGTAGGCACCTGGAGCATTGAGGGTTTGCGCGAGGAAGGCATATCTCCCGCGGAGATAGGCTGGGGAACCCACGAGAAAGATACATCTTTAATAGCGAACGTCCCGCCTTATGGCCCGAGAAATCAGATCTTCTTATCTCAGATGGGAATGAATACATGGGTCAGGACCTGGGTGCCGTCGGAAGAGATCGTCGGCATGATCAGAAGGCACGCCGAAGCTTTCAGCATATCCGATCATTTAACCGTATGGAAGAAGGGCTTGCCCATATACAGGCCTACGGTTCACTATGCGTATATGCCGTGTAATGAGACCATAACGAGTCTGCACGAGCTTAGATGCAGAAACTATGAGCTCCAGCCCACGCATAGGATTATGAGCGATGAGATAACGGCCGGCGGAGACACGCTCGGCGCCCTCATAATGGGGCATAAATACAACTCCTGGTGGACGGGGAGCGTCCTGTCTATCGCGGAATCGAGAAAGCTCATACCCCACCAGAATGCCACCACTATGCAGGTAGCGATAGGGGTAGTATCCGCAATGATATGGATGCTGGAGAACTCCAATGAAAGCGTGTGCGAGCCGGATGATATTCCGCATGAGTACATACTCGATATAGCCAGGCCCTATCTGGGCAGGCTCGTTTCCGAACCATCCGAATGGACCCCGCTTAAGAACTACCAGGACTTCTTCAGGGAGAATCCGGGAGCCTACCTCGACAAGAGAAATATATGGTCTTTCGGTAATTTTCTCTTTAAAGACTAATCTAGTTGCGGAAGTTGCAGAGAATGGTGTAATGGTGATATAATATGCCGCATGGTAGAATTTTTCAGAAATGCCCACCCCGTAGTTCAGGCGCTTCTTGCAGGATGCTTCACGTGGTCTTTAACTGCTTTGGGATCCGCGGTAGTATTTCTCTCGAAAGACTTGAATAGGAAAATTTTGGATGGCTCGTTGGGTTTTGCCGCGGGCGTCATGTTATCGGCAAGTTTCTGGTCGCTTGTCCTGCCGGCAGTTAAGCTCTCCTGCGACAGGGGCAATATGGCGTGGATCCCGGCCACTCTCGGTTTTTTAGTAGGCGGGACATTCATGCGCCTCGTAGATAAGATGGTGCCGCATCTGCACCTGTATCTTCCTATTGAGAAGGCCGAGGGGATTAAAACCTCATGGCACAAGAGTACTTTGTTGTTTCTCGCGATGTCTTTACATAATATTCCCGAAGGGCTCGTCATAGGCGTGAGTTTCGGCGCGGCGGCTCAAGGTTTGCCCGGAGCGACGTTAGCGGCGGCTATAGCGCTTGCAATAGGTATAGGCATACAGGATATTCCTGAAGGGATGGCCTTGTCTGTGCCGCTGCATAGAAAAGGCGTTTCCCGTTTTAAAAGTTTCTGGTATGGCCAGCTTTCGGGGTTCGTCGAGCCCATAGCCGCTGTGGCAGGCGCCATGGCAGTGAGTTTTTCAAAGCCCATACTTCCTTATGCCATGGGATTCGCCGCGGGAGCCATGATATTCGTTGTGATAGAAGAGCTCATCCCGGAGTCGCAATACGGAGGGCATGGCGATACGGCTACCATGGGAACCATGATAGGGTTTGCAATGATGATGGCGCTCGAGGTGTTATTTTGTTAGCCAAATTGCTTTCGATCTTCATATGGGTATTCGGCTGTATCTCGCCATGTTATTTTTCACCATAGCGCTATACCCATTCGATAAACAGAGGAGAGTCCCTCATGCGCAATGTTACTGGTGGAGCGATATACTTCTTTACTTTAATCCTTACTGGAAGATGAAGATAATCGGCCTGGAGAATATAGACAAGAAAAAGACGTATGTCATAGTGGCCAATCATCAAAGCCTCGCCGACATAATAGTCCTGTACCAGATAAAGTCGCAATTTAAGTGGGTGGCGAAGGAAAGTCTCTTTAAGATACCGGTCCTCGGGTGGTGCATGTCGCTCGCCAAGCATATAAAACTGGAACGGGGGGACTTTTCGAGCATCAAAAAAATATACCGCGAAGCCGCAGAATGGCTCAAGCAAGATATGTCGGTCTTATTTTTTCCCGAAGGCACGAGAAGCGAGACGGGTGAGGTCGGAGAGTTCCAGAACGGCGCTTTCAAGCTCGCGATAAAAGAAAAGGTCCCGGTGCTTCCGATACTCATCAACGGTACGAGAGACTCCATCCCTAAAGGCGGCAGGCAGTTCTCCGCAAAAATATTCTGCACATTACGCGTCTTTCCGGCCGTAGAGACAGCCTCTCTCGGCCCCGACGATTTTGATCGGCTTAAGGATGAGATCCGCTCCGGGATAGTGGCCGGCCTCGCTCAATGTTGATTTACCCCGTTAGAGAATTTTGTTCTCTAACGGGGTTTACTTAGCGTCCTATTTTTATCTTAACCGATCGCGACTGAACCTCGTTCTTCGGTGCGAATACGCACACATTCCTGCAAATCCAGGACAAAAATTTTTCCGTCACCAGTTTCTCCGATCTTGGCACCTTTGATGATTGCCTTAATAGTCGGCTCTACAAAATTCTCATTCACGGCAATCTCCAGTCGTATCTTTCTTAAGAGATTACCTGTCTCTTTTGCACCACGATAAATCTCTGTAATACCTTTCTGGCGACCGTGCCCTAGAACTTCGCTTACAGTGATAAGGTTGATCTCTTGCCTATAAAGCTCTTCTTTTACTTCTTC
>JAPLMG010000092.1 GCA_026387165.1 Candidatus Omnitrophota bacterium | reverse complement strand
CCCGACACAGGCGAGAGCGCGTGTAAACCAGATATTGGACAATTGTATAAGTTACCAGTCCTATCAGGCTTCAGCGGGTAATAATTACGGCGTCGCGGGATTTTTATACCATTTTATAACCGCGAACGGCACGCGTCAGGGCGCATGCGAAGTCTCCACGATTGACATGGCGCTTTTCTTAGCAGGCGCTATTACGGCAGGTGAATATTTTGGCGGCGAGGTGAAGACTAAAGCCGCCCAGATCTATAATAGCATGAATTGGGCGTATTTTTTGAATACATCCAAACAGCAGTTCTCGCACGGGTGGTTTCAGGATAGCGGCGTAATGCCCGCCACCTGGGACAGGCCCAGCGACGAGACTATGCTCGTTTCGCTCTTAGCCATCGGCGCCAATCCCAATAATCCGGATATGCTCAAGACGATGTACAGCTGGCCGAGGACGGTAAGAGATTATAAAGGAATTAAAGTCGTGAATTCCTATTTCGGCTCTTTGTTTACATATCTCTTCGCCCATTGTTTCTTTGACTTTGAAAAATTAGGCATGGATAATCCCGCTTATGCCGGCTCGGCAAATACGCCCGTAAACTGGTGGGTGAATTCGGTGAATGCCGCCAACGCCAATAGGCAGTTCTGCATAGACAACGCTGTCAATTATGATTCCTATGGCGAGAACAGCTGGGGCATCACGATCTGCGAATATCCGTCCGGCCAATACAGCGATTTCCTGGGTGCCGCTCCCTGTGAAAGCAACTTCGCCATCCCTTATCATAACGGCACAATAGCTCCGTACGGCGCGATAAGCAGTATGCCGCTATTGAGGACATCCTCGTCGGAGACTCTCGATGCGAATCCGGCATTCAGGGCGCTGAAGTATTACTACCAGACGTACTATCACCATCTCTGGGGCGAATACGGTCCGAAGGATTCCTTTAATCACAACAAAGAATTTTCCAGCGCGTATCTGGGTATTGATGTGGGCCCGCAGGTTATCATGATCGAGAATTACAGGTCAGGCCTCTTATGGAAGAGCTTCATGAAGAATGAAAAAGTTATAGCTGCGGTGAATAAGGTCTTTGGTGATTAATAACGGCACTCGAAACGACATGGGCGCCTACGGCGGACCGGATAGAGCGCAGCAAAATCTCTAAAGGAGTTATTGGATGAGCGGGATAAAAATAAAATCCGAAATAGTTCTTTATCAAACTGAGGACGGTAAAACAAAGCTTGAAGTCCGCCTCGAAAATGAGACTGTCTGGCTGACTCAAAAAATGATGGCTGAGCTGTTTCAAGTCGCTGTGCCTACTGTTAATGAGCATATCAAAAATATCTTAAACGAAAGAGAGCTTTCTCCCAAAGCAACTATTCGGAAATTCCTAATAGTTCAAAATGAGGGGGGCCGGCGGATATCTCGGCGCGTAGATTTTTTCAATCTTGAAATGATACTATCTATCGGCTATCGTGTCCGATCTGATAGGGGTATACAATTCAGGCGCTGGGCAACGGAGAGGCTCAATGAGTATCTGGTCAAGGGCTTCACCATGGATGATGAACGGCTTAAGCAGGGCGTGAATATCGGCTCCGACTACTTTGATGAACTTCTTGAACGCATCCGTGATATTCGTTCAAGCGAAAAGCGCGTATATCAGAAGATCCGCGATATTTATCGGCTTGCCGTTGACTATGACCCCAAAGCGGAAGAAACTCTTGAGTTTTTTAGCATCGTGCAAAATAAGCTTCATTTTGCTGTATCCGGTAAGACCGCTGCGGAATTGATTGCCGAGCGCGCTGACGCGGCAAAACCCAATATGGGCCTCACGTCATGGAAAGGCTCAATAGTCCGCCGGTATGACGTAAAGGTGGCTAAAAATTATTTGAATCACAAGGAGCTGGAACAGTTAAATCGTATAGTTGAGATGTATCTGAATTATGCCGAAGATCAGGCTAAGCGCCATCGCCAAATTTTTATGCGAGACTGGCGTGAGAAGCTTAACGCGTTTCTTAAATTTAATGAGCGTGACATACTTGAACATGCCGGAACCGTGACTAAAGAAGTGGCTGAAGCGTTAGCTCTGGAACAGTACGAGATGTTTATACAGCATCGTTTGCGATGTGAAGCCAGAGCGGAAAGCCTTACTGATGACGCAGCATTAAAAGCGATTGAGAATACGGTGAAAAAACGCATTAGGAAAAAGAAGAAAGGATAGTGAAGCAATATAACAGAACCAATGGCGCTCAAAACGACATGGGCGCCTACGGCAGGCCGGATAGTCTTTAAGCGCAGGAATAACCGTTGTATACCCCCGGGGTATACAACGGTTCATATAAAGATGACTGCAATTTTTCTATGGCTTCACAAAATCCCCCTCACCTTAATCCTCTCCCCAAAAGGGGAGAGGAAATATAAGGGCTAAAATCTTCTCCCCAAAGGGGGAGAGGAGATGCAGGGCAAAAATTTGACCTCCTCCCCCTAAAAGAGGCGGAAAAAAAGTGATCAGCAAAGAAAATTATCTTAAACAGACGCAGAATAATAATGGATTTCTATCCTGGTTAGAATTGACAGATTTTAAGACTAATGGGTGTTTTTCTGTGCTTAGTTAAAGAATAAAAAAGTTTGTTATTGTTGGTTGATTTGTTATGTATATATGGTACTATCTAAGTAAGTAAAGGAAGTATTGATGGTTAGTCAGTTTTTAAGCAAATTCATATCGGGAAAGGGGGTGAAAAAAATGAAGATAGAAAAGGATGTTTTATCAATAGAAACAACAACAAAAAAGGAGGCGACAAGAATGATCAAGAAATGTTTAGCTGTAACGCTGGCAGCGTTGATAGTTATATTCAACGTATTGCCTGCGCAGGCTTATCAAGAGTTGCCGACGCCGGTATCAATCAGCGCGACCGGTACTCTTACGGGTACAACGATAGCGTTTACGGCTACGCTTGTCACCCAGGAGTCTGGTAGCCCGATTAGTCCCGCGGTAGCTCCGTTCGAAACCGTTACAAACCCGACGACATTGTCGGATTCCGGAGCAGCTCTTAAGATCACGGGAGGAACCAACGAGGCCACCGGCAGGATATTAATATTCACAGACAACGGTAGTCTTTTAGGGGATGTCGGAAGTCCTGTGACTTCGTATGGTAAACCTGATCCGAGTACCGGTGCAGACGGTGCGGGAATGGTGGGCACGTCTATATCGGGGTATCAGGTACCAATGATGTGGGGCGTAAAGAGCGCGGCCCCCGGTGATCCGAATACCAACATGGATTACGTATTTCCTACTCCCGCAGATTTTAATTCGGGAATTGGAGCGGTGTACATAGTGGATAAGAGGCATACGCATAGCTATGCTGGGACTAGCAACACTCCATATGCAAGTAACCCAGCACCGTTCAATACTGCAGCAGGTATGGACGCAAACGCTATGTGGTCAGTGAATAGCACTGCCGCCGTGGGCGATATTGCAAACCCTGCCTCAGCCACGGGGAAAGCAGGTTTATATCCTCAATCTTTCTATGAGGATTACTATAGTGCACCGAAAGGAACTGTTGGGCGCGCGGTGGTTAGCCAGGCTTTGTACAAGAACATTGCTACAATAGCGTTTGGTATGACCCCAAATATTGACACGGCTACTCCGACTAAGAGCAGCTATGTCTGTAATGTGCCGAATCTTTCAACGGCAGCGTACGATGATAGCGTTACAGCAAAGCTTGCGAAGTGCGAGCAAGGCGACACAGATAATTACCTGTACGTATACATTGGGGCGGACTTTAGGACGTCCCCGGCACAGGCATATAGTACCACCAAGCTGTGCGTTGCGATGATCAAAGATTAAATAAATGAGTTAGCTAAATCTTCTTTTCCGGAATAGATCGTCAGAGAAGAGGGTTTAGTGAAGGAGAGAGGTTTAGCTAAATTCATAGCCTTTTGTAAAAAAGAGAGCATTGTTTCGGAGGTCTTTTTATGACAGCCCGAGGGGCTGTAAACAAGCAGTGGGCGCTGATTTTGCGTGGCAAAATCAGCAGCCGTGCGATGTATTGCGGGCGGGGTGTATCTAAGGAAATGGCCATGTCCATCCCATGCGGGAGGGGTGTGCCGATGATCCGAAAGGAATTGGTAATTGTACCAATATTAGGGGATGATTAGAGTGAAGAAATTAAAGATAGCACTCTTTGTGATCAGCGCCGCCATAAGTCTTTTCTCGTTACGGGACAAGGCTGTGGTGGTGACTGTCCCCAATGCCA
>JAPLMG010000191.1 GCA_026387165.1 Candidatus Omnitrophota bacterium | reverse complement strand
GGACGTCGGCGAGCTCTTATTTACGCATTTCGGCGTATCCGGGCCGCTGATCCTGGACCTGAGCGCAGATATCGTTCGTCTATTATCCAAAGAGAGCCAGGTGAGCTTACTGATAGATCTGAAGCCCGGGATAGATAGCGGTGAGATGGAGGATAAGTTATTGCGTGAAATCAAGGAGCACGGCGGCAGGGAGATCAAGACGATGCTTGCAGAAGCTCTTCCTTTAAAGCTCGCACCTTTGATCTTAAGACTGGTAGATATCGATCTGCACAAGAAAGTTCATCAGATGAATAAGGACGACAGGCGAAAACTCGCTAAAATATTAAAAGAGCTGCCTCTCACCATAACGGGCTCACTCGCCCTGGAAGAAGCGATGGTGACCTGCGGCGGAGTATCTATAAAAGAGATCAACCCGCGCACCATGGAGTCGAGGATCGTCCCGGGCCTGTACTTTGCGGGAGAGGTCATAGAGGGCGGCGCGCCGAGCGGCGGATATAATTTACAGCAGGCTTTTTCAACCGGCTATCTTGCGGGGGAGAGCGCAAGTCATGCGTAGGATGAGCCCATCTGTTCACGTTTTGGCGAAATCTCTCCGAAGCTCAAAGCTTCCGCCACAAAGATCGGCGGATCCGCCAAAGGCGGAGAAAAGCCTTGAGCGAAGGAGGATAATATTAGCTTCGAGATCGAAGGCGCGCAGGAAACTGTTAAATGATATAGGCCTTAAGTTCACCGTTCGCGCTTCTAATGTCAGGGAGAAGCGCCTCATAAAGACTGATTGCGGCGCGCTGGTGACGGAGAATGCCTTGGCTAAGGCTCTGGATGTTGCCGGAAGAACAAAGACCGGTATAGTTATAGCGGCCGACACGGTGGTGCTGGTCGGTAAGAGAATAGTCGGCAAGCCCAAAAGCATCAAAGAAGCTTTGCGCACATTGAAGCTGCTTTCCCGGAAGCCACAGTGGGTCTATACGGGTATCGCGGTCATCGATGTAGATAATAACAGGACGTACACCGCGTTCGATAAGACAAAGGTTTGCATGTACCACCTGACCGAGAGAGAGATAAAGAACTACTTTAAGAGAGTGTCGCCTTTGGACAAGGCCGGCAGTTTTGACATACAGGGGTTCGGAAGCGTTTTTATCGACCGCATAGAGGGATGTTTTTATAACGTGGTGGGGCTTCCGATGGCAAAGTTGGCGAAAATATTAAGAAAGGCAGGTGTCTATGTATTTTAGTAAGAAGAATATATTGAAGATAGTTTTTGTCATCTCGATTATTATCTTCGCGGCCAACGGTTTATTTGCGGAAAGTTATGATGAGGAGATATATTTTAAAGATTACGTGTCCAACAAAGGGGAGAACTTAGTCATTGCGGTGAACAGAGATACCGGGCAGGTGGAGCTTTATTGGTCAGACGCGAATCAGGCATGGTTAAAGCCAGATAAACAGGAGCAGCTGGGCATGCAGTGGTTATATAATAAAAAGATTCAGCTTCGCGAGATGCAGAGGAATCTTGACTGGATGCGCAGAAACTCCTGGTATACCACCGATCAAAACGTCGGATCGCGCCAAGGGCAGCGATAAGCTTATCACCGGACAGCTGTCATCTATCTGCCTGTCAGGTCCCACCTGGCGGATTCTTCCGTTATGATGAGATCGGCGTTCGCTCCCGGTATTTCGCTCTGAGCCAACTCTCCTTCGACCTTTCCGTTAAAAAGAGCCCACACGATAGCCTGTGAATAGCTCCTCTTGTTAATGAGCCTTTTTACATATTTGACGAGCTCTTTCCTGTGGAGCTTCACCAGAAATCTCTGTCTGGGATTTGCCGCTATATCGACCAATAGCCTCAATAGCATCACCCTCTTTCTATAAAGAGTATATCACAAAATGTGATAATGTCAAGTAATAATAATCACTTTGCGTGTTGATTTTTCATAATATTGTGATATACTTATTTTATGAATTTCGGCGACAGTATAAAGAAGATACGTGAAGAGAAGGGATTCTCGCAGGAAGAGCTTGCCAGGAAACTGGATGTCGCCCAGTCCACCATAGGAATGTGGGAATCCGGAAAGCGCACCCCCAAACTTGACGAGCTTAACAGGCTCTCCAGGGTCCTAAATATAACCATCAATCGCCTCATAGGGCAGATGAAAGAACGCAAGGTGGAGCTTGTCAAGAACGAGATTTACGTTGACGGTGAAAAGATCAGCGATCTGGACGCCACGGATGTGGATGGCGTGGTAGAGTATATCAATGCCGTCAAGAAGAAGAAAGGAGTGATCCCGCAGACTCCGCCGCCGAAAATGAATCCCCAGGCCAAGAAGATCCTCATCATAGACGACGAGCAGGAGATATGCGAGATGCTGTATACGTTTCTCGTCCCGCATAATTATAAGGTATTTTTGGCCTTCAACGGACAGATGGGTCTAGAATACTTCGAGGAGATCAGGCCCGATATAGTGCTATTGGACCTCAAGATGCCCGATATCGACGGCCTGGAGGTATTGGAGATAATACGCAAAGTGAGCGATGTCCCGGTGATAATTATTACGGGCCACCCGCAGGATGTCTCCGATATACATCTCGCGGACCTGGAGATAGAGGGTTTTATAGAGAAGCCGATAAGTCTGCAGGCGGTGTTGAATTCTTTAAAGTACCTTATAGGTGAATGATATGAAACCTCGCATAAACCCGACATTACACTTAGAGAGGTTCCTGATGCAATCTATGGTTTGTTGGCATCAGAAACCTCGCATAAACCCGACATTACACTTAGCCCAACAGGCTACAACTTGGAGTCAACCTGCTGCAGCAAGCAGTAGGCACCAATTTTGCGTGGCAAAATTGGTAGAGAGGTTCCATATGCGATTGTTTAAAGAGGTGGGCATATGAAAGAGAGAAGGAAGTATTCCAGAGTAAAGAAGTATTTTGCGATAAATATAGTGGCCTGCGATTCGGACGGCAAGCATATGCGCTTTGATAAAATAAGGACAAATCCCAAGTTCTACGACGAGTCGGGGATCGATTTTACTCCGGAGGGGATAAAGATAATGTGCTCCAAACCTCTCCCCGAGGAATCGAAGATACAGATGAAGATGCTTATACCTGATGAGGATGGCCTGAACCTTATCCGGGCCAACGGCACCATAAAATGGTTTAAGCAGGTCAAGGGCAAATACAAAAAGTACTTCATGATCGGCGTCAATTTCAGGGACCTGGTACAGGATGACAAAGAGAAGCTGATCCGCCTCTGGAAAAAATACAAGTAGAGATCCCGTATAGCCTCCCCTCCGCATTTTTCAAAAAAAGGAGATTTTCCTGGTAGCATTCGCAGCATCGTTTATCTTCGTAGTTTTGGCCGAGATGGGGGACAAGACCCAGCTTCTGGCAATGGCGTTCGCCGCGAAATACAAGGCATATCAAGTGCTGCTCGCGGTCTTCATCGCAACGCTCCTGAATCACGCTCTTGCGGTGATGGCCGGACGTTTTTTGACCACGATCATACCTTTAGACGTAATATCTTTTATCGCGGCCCTATCCTTTGTGATATTCGGCTTATGGACCATCCGCGGCGATAAGCTGGAAGGCGAGTCCAAGAGAGCGTCAAAGTTCGGACCTGTGTTTACAGTGGCCATAGCGTTTTTTCTTGCCGAGATGGGGGACAAGACACAGCTTGCTACCATAAGCCTTGCCGTCAAATACAGCAGTATGTTAAATGTCCTCATGGGCACAACCCTCGGGATGGTGGTGGCAGACGCGATAGGAATAATCTTAGGAATAGTGATGAAGAAGCATATCCCTCAAAAGTCGATAAAATGGGTCTCCGCGGCCATATTTATGCTCTTCGGATTGATCGGGATCTACAAAGTCCTCTCTCTCAAGATGAGCCTCACTTATGTCTGGACTATCATATCCTTCATCGCAATATGCACTATCGCCGCAGCATACCGTATCACCTATTTTGTATTTTGGGGACACATCACTTAATTAATTGACACGCCTATTTTGGGGACACATCACTTAATTAATTGACACGATTATTTCTTTAGCTTATAATTCATTTCATGGCAAGAATGGCTCGCGTTGTTATACCCAATATTCCCCACCATATTACCCAGCGTGGCAACAGAACACAGAAGGTCTTCTTCAGCGGCAAGGATAAATCACACTATCTTAAGCTATTGCTTGAACAAGCTAAAAAAGCCGGATTGACATTTTGGGCATATTGTCTTATGGATAATCACATTCACTTGATAGCTGTGCCCGAAAGAGAAGATAGCCTGTCTAAGGGGATAGGTGATACTAATAAGTATTATACGCGCATGATCAATCTTAGAGAAGGTTGGCGGGGATATCTCTGGCAAGGCAGATTCAGCTCTTTCCCGTTAGATGAAAAATATCTTTATGCTGCCGTTCGTTATGTGGAGCGCAATCCTGTAAGAGCGGGGATCGTGAAAAGAGCAGAGGATTATGAATTTTCAAGCGCCAGAGCCCATATCTATAAGAAAAAAGATCTTTTATTGTCCGATAATTTTATGATCAAAGAAATCAAGGATTGGAAATCATATTTGGCGGAAGGCGATGACGAAGATGAGCAAAAACTTTTCCAGAAGCATACGTGCAATGGAAGGCCCCTGGGTAAAGATGGATTTATCGAAAAACTGGAAGAGATTAGCGGCAGAATATTGAAGCCAATGAAGCGAGGCCCGAAGCCGAAACCAAAGGAGAGATAAGTGTTGTGTACCCGAAACTCCCGAAACTCCCCCAGAAAGAATTGACAATTTAAAGAACTGCTGTCGGTGAGCTTTGGCTTGCGTAATTTACTTGACAAAATAATCTGTTATGGTAACTTATTACCATAAACATGGTGAAAAGATGATATCCTTACGTTCAAAAGTGGCAATAAAATTACTGGATTACTATTTCCTTAATCCGGAGGCTCAAGTCTATATTAATGAGCTGGCAAGGATTCTAGAGCTTGATCCCAAAAATACATAGACTAAGCTCAAGGAACTAGAAAAAGAAGTCATTTTTAAAATCGAATTTCGCGGAAAACAAAGGTATTTTTTTCTTGCAAAAGATAATCCTGTTTTGGAGCATTACCGCCAGATTTTCCTAAAGACCCATGGCATAGAAAAAAGGCTTAGCGATATGATAAGTAATATCAAAGGGCTTAAGGAAGCTTATTTATTTGGCTCATATGCAAGCAACGAAATGGATTCTTCAAGCGATATCGATCTTTTGGCCATTGGTACACACTCAGTTTTGGAATTACAGAGAGTTATTGCTAAATTGCAGAAAGATACAGGCAGAGAATTCAATGTGACGAATTTAAGCATGAAGGAATTCGAGGCTAAGAAAAAGAACAAAGATCCATTTATAAACAGCATCTTTAAAACTAAAATTATAAGGCTTGTATGATCAATTTTGAAAGTCAACACTTTCAAAAACTGGCATTTAAAGAAGAACAAATTGACCAATTCTTAAAATCTGCTTTACATGATCTGAAGATAGCCGAAGAATCGGATATTTCCGATGTTATTTTTAAGTTTAGTTACGATGCTCTCATAAAATTGGGTATCGCGCTCATTGCCAAAAAAGGGTACAAAGTAAGAAGCACAGCTGGTCATCATGTAAAGATTCTGGAGAAACTAAGCCAACTGCTTAAAGATGAAGATATCCTTGTGCTTGGCAATAAGATGAGACAGGAGCGTAACACCAATCTTTATGATGGTGGATTTTTTGTAGGAGAGAAGGATAGCCTTGAGTACCTTAAATTTGTCAAAAGTACTTTTAAAAAAGCTGGAATTTGAGAGGAATAAGATCTATTAACCTAGCTGCCTTTAAGGTGTCTAGGTTTTTATTTTGGCCTGAAGTTCTATAGAGGATTTATATATTATGTTGAATAAAGTCTTTGTTCGAAGTTTCGGTTGTCAGATGGGAGCAGTATTATACGACTATTGTGCCGTATTTGGAGAAGATTTGGTAGCGGAAAATTTGATACTGCCGCGGAATTCCATAGAAGGCTGTGTAGACAGGTGATAGAATACAAAAAAAGGTAGCTTTTCGAAAGGGAAAAAATGACAAAAACAGAACTCAAGGGTTTAATTAAAGAAAGCGAGAATATAGAGCTGAAGTTGTCCTTGTCGCTGATAAACGAGATCATAGAAGCCATTTCTGCCTTTGCCAATGCAAGAGGCGGAAAGATTGTCGTTGGCGTAGATAGCGGCGGCAGGATAATTGGTATCCAGATAGGAAAAGACACTATAGAGAGTCTTACCAATAGAATTGCGCAGAATACCGATCCGAAAATCCATCCAAGAATCAGCGTAAAGGACATAGAAGGTAAAAAGATTGTCGTGATTGAGATAAAGGAAAGCCTTGATAGGCTTATTCTAGCCTTTGGCCGGCCCTTCAAAAGAGTGGGTAAATCAACCATGAGAATAGGCAAGGATGAATACGAAAGGTTAATCCTGGAAAAGCACAAAGACAAATTACAGTTTGATTCACAAATTTGCAAGGAAGCCAATTTATCCAAAGACATTGACCAAAGAAAAGTGAAGACCTACCTAAAATTAAGGGAGAAGAACCGGAAAATATCGTCCAAAATAAAGATACCAATAAACCAATTACTGATTAACATAAATGCCGTCATAGACAAGAAACCAACCAACGCCGGCATCCTGTTTTTCGGGAAGAACCCGCTTAGATTTATTTCCCATGCCCAATTAAGGCTGGTGAGGATTAAGGGCGTAAAGATATACGGCAACATTCTGGACAGGCTGGACTGCGATGGTACGTTATGGGAAATGGTTGACCAGGTAGAGGATTTTCTCCGGAAAAACATCCGACTGCTTGGTTTTCGGACCGATCAGAGTTTCCACAGGGAAGATAGGTTTGAATATCCCATCAGGGCGTTGAGGGAAGCCATTATCAATGGTTTGATCCATAGGGATTATTTCAATCTGGCCGACGTCAGAGTATTCATCTTTGACGATAGAATCGAGATAGTCAGTCCCGGCCCGTTTCCCGAGGGAGTAACTCCTAAGAAACCAAGGCATAAGCCGGTAAATAAAATCCTATCGGATTTAATGTATGATATTGGCTACATTGAAAAGTATGGTTCTGGAATATACCTGGAAAACGAGCTTTGCTTAAGGAACAAAAATCCCAAACCTGTTTACGAAATAGATCCTATTCAAACAAAGGTAATATTCAAATCGCAGGTTAAGGATGTTACCGTGGTTGAAATAGAAGAGAAGATTTTAGGAGAACTGAATGAGAGGCAGAAAAAGGCAATTGAATATGTAAGAAAAAATGGAAAGATCGTAAGGAAAGAATATGAGAAGTTGTGTAAAACTAGCGAGAGAACGGCAAATAGAGAACTTACCGAATTAATCAAAAAAGGAATTATCAAAAAGATCGGAAGTGGTGTTAAATTTTATTATGAATTGGCGAGCTAGTGGCGAGCTAGTGGCGAGGTAGGCCAATAATGGTTATCGATGGGTACCCCGGGAGGCAAACTTGAAGACGCGCGAAAAATCCGCTGTAAACAAATCTGCGCGCATGAAGAGTCGTGGTCGATTGCTTATAGGCGATGACTGGAACGCGATAACGATTATCGCGCTTTCACAGAATAACCCTTTAAAGGCAATTGCCGAATTCGTGGAAAACAGCATTGACGCCGAAGCGCGCCATATTACGATTATCCGCGGCAAAGAACATGGCGGATATTATCTTAAAGTCATTGATGACGGACAGGGTATCCCGTGTACTGAGGAAGGCATCCCTGACTTTAAGTATGTGGCAACTCACATATGTGATTCGCTGAAACGGCGTCTAAAACAGGAAGGTGGTCAAAATATTCAGGGAGAATTCGGTATCGGCCTTCTTAGCTTTTGGACCGTTGGACATAAATTATTGATGGTCTCTTCCGGAAAAAACGGCAAAACTTATCAGATGGGTATGGAGAAAGACAAATCAGGTTATGTTATCGCTCCTCGACATCATCTTTTGCCTATAAAAGGAACGCAACTGACGATATCTCCGTTACTTGCGGGAATTCGCATGCTGAACGGCGAAAAAATTCAGCGCTATCTGGCAGCCGAGCTAAGAGACCGTATCAGGCATTCAGGCGTAAAAATTAAGATTATTGATAGAACCAGCCGTTCGGAGTTTGATGTTGAGCCGCGCCAATATGAGGGCCGTCTTATCCATGATCTCCCTCCGTTTAAAACGCCTTTCGGCGATATTTATGTGGAGATGTATATTACACCGAAAGATCCCGAAAACTGTATCAGTCTTTTTCGGGCAGGAACACGGGTGCTTCCCAATATCTGCATACTTGACTTCTTTCAATGCGAACCATGGACTTCCGGTTATTTCCAGGGAATTATTGACGCTCCGTTTTTGCACCTTACGCCCGGCACAAGAGACGGGATTATACGCGACGAGTATTTCGCAGTATTCCATGATTCTATAGCGTCTCTTAAAGAACGCCTTACGGTAATCGCTTTGGAACAGGGCAAAGCCGAAGAAGAGCGTATGAGCAAGAATATATTGCGTTCTGTGCAGAAAGCATTCCGCGACGCTATGATCGCTTTGCCGCCCGAAGAATATGATTGGTTTGGCGCTGAGCAAAAAAACACGTATCGTTGGAAAGGATCCGCCGGTGACAATGATACAGCCCAGAAGAGAGATGTGATGGCGCTTCAGGACGCGCGGGCCCAGGAAGAGAAGAAAGGCGGGCAGAAAGAGTTTTTCGAAATTGCGGGACCGCTCTTCTCCGCCCGAATCCAGCCCGGATCGGCGCTTGTACAAACGGGCAAGACGAAATCCTTCCGCGCGATTGGCTTGGATCGCAGTAAACGCCAGGTGGAAGAAGATCTTTCATATCTATGGCGCATTGCGGAAGGGGAAGGGGGTCTCGATAAATCCGATGGCGAGATGGTTGTTTTTAACGCCCCGGCGGAACCCTGCTTAAGCAAATTAAAACTTGTGATTAAGCGGGGCGATATATCCTGTGAGACAGAAAGCATCGTTACCGTTGTGGATTCTTTGTTCAGGACTCCTACCGAAAACAGTGAATTCCCGCGAAAGGGTTTGCCGGACTACACCCTGGAAAGCGCGGCTGGATATACATGGCGCTCGCGATATGACGAAAAACGCAATATTATCATAATCAACAGCGGCCATCGTGATTTTATTTACGCGGGACGCGAGAGAGTGAGAAAACTGCGGTATATCTGTCGCCTTTTTGCGAAAGAACTTATTATTCAAAATTTTGCGGGCATGTCCTCCGGAGAACTCCTGGAACGTCTCGTCGAATTATCGTTATATACAGAAGAGAATTTGCGATGATTAAAAAAATGTCCGCAATAATGCTTGAAATGGCAAAGACGCTGCTTAAAGATCCTATAGATCCTTCAAATGAGGCAGCGCACGCAGCTTTGTTGTTTGCGCATGTAGCATGGAACAAAGCTAACGGGATTAAAGATATTTCTTATAGGTGGTATAGAAAAGTTCTCGAGGAGTTTGAATATTCCAATCCGGATCTATGGGACGAGTTTAAATTAACCGTCCATAGGAAGATAATCAAGTCGTTAGTCGCGTATAAAAAAGAATATTATCCGAGAGATTTCAGAATTATCCATTTATGCGGGATGAGAAAAAATAATGTTCATGTTGAATGGGAAGACGCGGCGGCGATAGATTTTTAGGTGTAAGGGATACATATTCAAAGAAAGGAATAATCCTTATTAATAAAAAAGTGTTTCTTCGTACCTTCGGTTGCCAGATGAGCTTTCGCGATTCGGAGCTTGTCGCGGGGCACTTGCTTGATAATGGATTCGATCTGGTGGATTCCATCGACGGTGCCGATATAGTGCTTTTCAATTCATGTTCGGTGAGAAAACACGCCGAGGAGAGGCTCATAAGCAATATCTCGGATCTGAAGTTATTAAAGAAGAAGAAGCCCGGGCTCATCATAGGGCTCATGGGCTGCACCGCTCAGAGTTACAAGAGCGGGATATTAGAGAGGCTGCCCATCCTCGATTTTTCCTGCGGGCCCGGGAATGAAAGCGATATTCCCGATATTGTAAAGGATATCCTGGAGCATAGAGGCACGATAGTCGCGACGGATAAGATAGACCAGATGAGGCCCGAGCTCTTTCCTGCCCACAGAGAAGATAATCATAAGGCATACGTTTCGATAGGTGAGGGCTGCAATAACTTCTGCTCATACTGCATCGTCCCTTATGTGCGCGGTAAGGAGAGGTCCAGGGACGCGAAAGATATAATTAAGGAAGTGAGGAATCTGGCCGGACGCGGGTTTAAAGAGATAATGCTTCTGGGGCAGAACGTGAACTCATACGGAGGGGTAGCGTATAGCGTACAGCGTATAGCGTATAGAAAAGAACTAAACGCTA
>JAPLMG010000296.1 GCA_026387165.1 Candidatus Omnitrophota bacterium | reverse complement strand
CTCTCCCCTTTAGGGGAGAGGGCAAGCCCGCAAGGCTATAGACAAGCAGTAGGCATCCGGTTTTTGTATGAAAACCGGATAGGGTGAGGGGTATGCAAAGATCGAATCTCAAAATGCCTTTTCCGTCGAGGGTAAAACGCTGATTTGGACACGAGCAGTAGGGCACACTTAAGTGTGCCCTACTGCTTTGTAAATCTGGCATCGAACTCTTCGGCGGCCGCATCTATGAGCATATCTTCCAGAACGCGCTTATCCGGGACGCGCCCTAATTCTTCGGCGAGCGTAGTCACTCCCGAATGAATGTCTTCGGGTAAAGACCGCGCATACCGGCGCATAAAGGCCCAATCGACGCTTAGAGGGATCGAGCCGTGCTGGAACACAGCGCGCCTCTTTCTCTTCTGCGCATTGCCTCCGATCTTCTTTCCGTTTATGACAATGTCGTACTTTTCGCGCGAAGCGCTGCAAAGAGAGTGCGGCGCGCGCCTCTTCTTGAAATCCTCCGCCTCGAGCGCAAAAGAGGCATCGAGGCCCAATGATCTATAAAAAGATATCAGAAAGGCCGAGATCCTGCGGTAGGAGACGAAGATACCGTCCGGTTCTCCTATATCCTCTTTAGCACAGACAAGGCTATAGGTTATTTCATTGTGATGAAAAAGAACGCCGCCGCCGGTCATCCTTTTTACGATATGAACGCCGTCAAGCGCGCACCGCTTTATATCGATCTCATTTTCGGGCTTCTGCGAAATACCGTATGTAAACGAGGCCGAATCCCATCCATATACGCGAAATACCGGAATGCCGTCCTCCATATAACGATCAAATATCTTTTTATCAAGCGCCATATTATATGCCGCGCTCGATGGCTCTGAACGGATAAGCCTGAATCTTCTCATGGTAATTTTTTTGCGGGAAGCCACCGCAAGTCCGGTTCGCGGGCGGCTTTAGTTTCGTCAAGCCGTTTTACAGGCATAGCGAGCGGGGCCATGCGGATAGCGTCCGGATCCGTCCCGGCGAGGCGCGCGGCCTCGATAAGGCAATCGATAAAGGAATCTATAGTCTCCTTGCTCTCAGTCTCCGTCGGCTCGATCATCATCGCCTCTTTGACTATCATAGGAAAATATATCGTCATGGGATGAAATCCTTTGTCGATAAGATATTTCGCGATATCCAGGGCATGTACCCCTTGCTCCGCCTGGCGGCTCGCGGATATAACGCATTCATGCATGCAGATCTTGTCGTAAGGCACTTCATAGTATTCCTTAAGACGCGCAAGACAATAGTTGGCGCCGAGAACAGCGGTTTCGCCTGCCTCGACAAGTCCCTCTTTGCCGAGAGCCAGTATATACGCGTATGCTTTTAAAATAACGGCGAAGTTTCCGTAGAAAGGCGCTATATAACCTATCGTCTTATGTTTATGGTGATCGAGGGCGAATGTTCCGTCGGCGCGCCGTATCACCCGCGGCACGGGAAGATAATCCACAAGCTTTTCCGATACTCCCACGGGGCCCGCCCCCGGGCCGCCTCCGCCGTGCGGAGTCGCGAATGTCTTATGCAGATTAAGGTGTATCACGTCAAAGCCTATATCTCCGGGGCGGCATTTGCCGAGTATCGCATTTAAGTTAGCCCCGTCATAATACATTAAGGCACCCGCGCTATGCGCAAGATCGGCGATCTCTTTTATCCTGGGGTTAAAGAGTCCCAGCGTATCCGGGCATGTCAGCATCACGGCCGCGGTCTGGTCACTCAAAGCTTTCTTATATGCCGCCATATCCAAATAACCGTTTTTGTCCGTCGGGATAACAACAACATCGTATCCGGCTATCGCGGCGCTCGCAGGATTGGTCCCGTGAGAGGAGTCCGGAATGATAATATGTTTTCGGCGGGATCCGTTATCTTTATGATATGCGGCGATAAGCATTACACCCGCCAATTCGCCGTGAGCTCCCGCAAGCGGCTGGGTGGTAAAAGCCTTCATGCCCGTGATCTCACCGAGCAATATCTCCATATGATACAGGACTTCCAGGGCTCCCTGGGCAAGCATGCCGCCGCCCAATAGCTGCGGAAGGAGCGGATGCAGATTGGCGAAACCTCCCATGGCGGCGATCCTTTCGGTGAACTTTGGATTATATTTCATGGTGCAGGAACCAAGCGGATAAAAATTGGTATCCACGGAATAGTTGCGGCCCGATAGATTGGAGAAATGCCTCACCACGTCCAACTCCGAAACTTCCGGAAGCTGTGGATCTATTTTGCGGCAGTACTTTTCGGGCAATGCCTTAACTTCAGGCACATCCGCCTCAGGCAGCTGGAATCCCCTGCGTCCCTGGCGGCTCTTTTCAAATATCAGCTGCATAAAGCCGCCTCCAGGCTATTTGCAAAATTGACTATCTCACTCTTCGTGCGCTTCTCCGTAACAGCTACAAGGAGATAATTATCCATACCTTTATAGAATCTGCCCAGCGGCAGACCGCAGGCGAACCCTTTATTAATCATACGATGCACAACTTCATCGGCGTTCTTAGACAGCTCAACCGTAAACTCATTGAATGTGGGAGAGCTCCTCTTAACCTTAACACCCGGCACTTTATCTAAGGACGCCTTGGCGAATTCCGCCTTCTGATAATTCAGCCGCGCCAATTCCTTTATGCCGCTCTTGCCAAGAAGCGAGAGATATATCAGGGCCCGCAGGGCGCAGAGCGCCTCGTTAGAACATATATTTGAAGTTGCCTTCTCTCTGCGGATATGCTGTTCGCGCGCCTGCAGCGTCAGGACAAAACCGCGCCGGCCGTCCTTATCTACGGTCGCCCCGACGATTCTACCCGGCATCTGCCGCATGCAATCTTTCTTTACGGCTATGAACCCCAGATACGGCCCGCCGAATGATAATGGAATACCCAAGCTCTGCCCCTCTCCCGTCGCGATATCAAAACCCATCTCACCCGGGCTCTTGAGCATACCTAAAGATACGGGATAAACGGAAGCTATCGCCAGAGCGCCCGAGGCATGCACGCGCTTAACTATGTCGGAGAAGTCATCCACCGCGCCGAAGAAGTTCGGGTTCTGCACGATCACCGCCGCGGTCTTATCATCAAGGTTTTTATAGATATCTTCGCGGCAGCTCTGCCCGTGCGCTACCGGCGTCTCCACGAACTCTATTGAGAGGTTTGAAGTATAGGTATAGAGCATGGTGCGGTATATCAGGCTGACGCCGCTATCGACGATGATCTTCTTTCTGCCTGTTAAGCGTACAGCCATCATAGCCGCTTCATAGAGCGCTGTGCCCCCGTCATATAATGATGCGTTCGATACGTCAAGGCCGGTCAGCTCACAGATCACCGTCTGGTATTCATAGATCGCCTGCAGCCATCCTTGCGAACATTCGGGCTGATAGGGCGTATATGCGGTATAAAACTTGGGGTCCCCGGCTAAAGCATCGACAGCCGCCGGAATATAATGGTCGTAGAACCCGGCGCCCACAAAGTCCGTCAGGCGCGTGGCGTTTTTGCGGGAAAGAGATAAAAGCAGTTCAATCACCTCAAATTCGGACTTGCCTTTAGGAATATCGAATGACTTGGGCCGCAGATCCTGGGGGATATCCTTAAAAAGATCGGCGATGCTCTTTACGCCGATGACTTTGAGCATCTCGCTCTTTTCGATCTCCGTATGTGAAATATAGTTCACCCCGCACCTTCCTTATGTTATTTTGATTTTCTTGGTCACTATTTTATAATACCCGTGTTTTTAATAGGCCCGGCACATTAAATTCGCAGATAAATATAAGAAGGTGCGGGGTCATTTAGATAAGCCTTGAACGTATTCCTTGTATTGAACTGGGGTCATGAGCCTGGACTTCTCTGACAGATCAGTGATCTTGATCCGGGCAAACCACCCCGATTCATACGCGGACTTATTCACCAGCTCCGGATGGTTAACAAGTTCTGTGTTGGCCTTTATGACTTCGCCCGTCAAGGGCGCATACACGTCCGAAGCGGCCTTTACTGACTCAACTGTCGCGCACCACTGGGATTGCTTAACTATGGATCCGACCTTCGGGACATCAACAAATGTGATGTCGCCGAGGGCGTGTTGCGCGTAATCGGTGATCCCTATAGTAGCGTCATCGCCGTCGATCTTCGCCCATTCGTGATCTTTGGTGTAGAGTAGATTATCCGGTACAAACATCTTTTTTCTCCTTAAAGTTTTGCGCTTCCATTTTTATGGAACCCCGCGGGCTTACGCCCGCAGTCCCTTTATTTACCCGCCTTCGCAATCAACTCTTGATAGGCTAGGTGCTTCGGCGGGTTATCCGCCTACACGTTTCTGTGTGACATCCGCCTTCGCAATCAACACTCAATCAAGTAAATGCTCCGGCGGACATGTCCGCCGAAGCATTCAGTCTATTGAGCGTTGATACTTCGACAAAAGCTCAGTATCAATCCTGAGCTTGTCGAAAGATTGAATGCGAAGGCGGATAAAAAGGTTTATCAACGACCTTAGCGGGTATGGAGACTGCGCCCTCCGAGAGCAGGATCTGC
>JAPLMG010000220.1 GCA_026387165.1 Candidatus Omnitrophota bacterium | reverse complement strand
GAATGGATCGCCATGGCCAGGAACGTTGAGTTGACCGCCTTACGGTCCGGCAACCCATATGAAATATTCGACAGTCCGCATACCGTCCTGGCGCCGAGCGACTTTATCATGGGAATGGACCTTAAAAGCTCCTTCGCCTGTTCAGGTTCGGTCGATATGGGGCGGACCAGCGGATCGAAATAAAGATCCTCCGCCTTAAAACCTTTCTCCGACACTTTCGCCAGGATATCTTTCGCGATGACGAATCTCTCCTCGGCGCTATTCGGCATACGGCAGTCTCCCATTGTAAGCGCAATAAGCCCTGTATTATATTTTACCGCGAGCGGAACGATAAGGTCTATCCTTGCCCGTTCGCCTGTTATAGAATTTATAAAGAGCCTGCCTTTTGCCCGATACGCTTCGAGCGCTCTGTGTATGGCCAAATAATTCGGGCTGTCGATACAGATGCTCACATCCGGTATCTCGCTCTGTATCACGCTGATGACCCAGTCCATATCCTGGACTTCGTCGCCGAGACTCATCGCGCAATTAACATCTATAAAGTCCGCTCCCGCCTCGATCTGCGATCTAGCTTCCTTAACTATAAGACTTGAGTTTCTGGCCTGCATCGCCTCCCGGATATGCGCCCTTGTGGAATTTATCCTCTCGCCGATTATCAGCATAAAAAACTATTCTCCTGCCTCTTCATAGCTCAACTCGATCGTCTTGATAAGATTTATCAGCACTTCATTAACGGGCGTCGGTATGCCGAGCGCTTTACCCTGCCTCGTAATCACTCCGTTCATATAATCTATCTCCGTGCGCTTGAAGTTCAACACATCCTGCAGCATGCTCGATACATTCGCGGCCGTGGCCTTACAGACGGACTCCACTTTCTGTACCGGGTCATCATAGATGAGTTTTATCCTTTTACGCTTGATTACGTCTATAGCCTCCTGTACCGAGCCTCTCAAGATCTGGCGCGCTCCGTCATGCTTTATTAACATGCCGTTCTTTAGCCGCGTGATCGCGGTGAGAGCATTTATGCCGATATTTATTATGAGCTTGCTCCATACAACAGAATCTATGTCTTTTGAAACTTTAGTTTCGAATCCGCATTTCGTAAGAATGTTCGCGGCGTCTCTTACGGGGCCGAGCACTTTGCCGTTATACATACCTATTATCGTATCGCCTCTTCCCGTATGCCTTACATGGCCGGGCCCCACGAGCGTAGCGCCGTGATTCGTCACGCCCGCGATAACCCGCTCAGGCCCGAAATGATCATTCAGTACCTGCACATTGCCGATGCCGTTCTGCAGGGTCAGGATGAACGTCTTATCCGAGACGAGGGGCTTGATATCTTTACAGGCATCATCGGTAGAATAGCTCTTGACACAGATAAATACCAGGTCGCACGGGCCCGCATCTTTCGGGTCGGCCGATATATCGATGGCGGCGGACACGGAACTCATCCCCTCTACGCGTATTCCTTCTTCGCGTATAAGCTTCGCCCTTTGGGGCGACTTATCGATGAGCCAGATCTCTTCCCCGGTCCTGGACTTTAAAAAACCGGCTATAAGACATCCTAATGCGCCGGGTCCGACTACCGCGATTTTCACGCTATCCTTTCAATAACAAATGTCAAAGCACAAATGACAATTGAATGTCAAATGTCAAAGCACAAATGACAAAACACTGGTTTTGAAATTTGTCATTAAGCTACTTTTTCTTTAACTTCTTGATCTCCTCATCCTTTATACTGAAACTATGGGTGGCGTCCGGGAATATCCCCTTCTCGACTTCATCCTTATATTTTTTTAATCCGTCGGATATCACCGCGGAGAGCTTCACATATTGCTTCACGAACTTCGGAACAAATCTGTCGAAGAGCCCTACCATATCGTTCGTTACTAATACCTGGCCATCACAATCGGGGCCCGCGCCTATGCCTATAGTAGGAATGCTCAATTTTTTGGTAATGAGTTTCGCTACCCGATCGGGCACACATTCCAGAACTATCGCAAAACATCCCGCGCGCTCCAGGGCATAAGCCTGCTCTAATATCTTATTGGCGCCTTCGGCATCTTTGCCCTGGACCTTGAACCCGCCGAGCTTCGATACGGTCTGCGGCGTTAAGCCCAGATGCCCCAGCACAGGAATGCCGGCATTGATTATTGCCATCGTCGCTTCCAGAACCTCTTCACCGCCTTCCAGCTTTACGGCGTCGCACCCCGCCTCTTTCATGAACCGTCCGGCATTGCGGATCGCCTCTTCCTTCGATATCTGATATGACATGAATGGCATATCACCGATCAGAAAAGCGTATTTCGTCCCGCGCCGCGCGGCCATAGCGTGATGGATCATCATATCCATAGTTACCGGCACGGTTGAATCTAACCCGAGCACCACCATGCCGAGCGAATCACCGACTAATATAACATCTATGCCGGCATCGTCCACGAGCCTCGCCATTGGATAGTCATAAGCAGTAAGCATAGTTATCTTCTTGCCATCGCGCTTCTTGTTCTGTAGATCCGTTATCGTTATTTTTTTCCGCTCCATTTGCCTCTCCTCGCTTTTAATTTATCGTGATATACATCCTTGCGCTCTCTCAAGAGCCTCGATATATCCTTCTGTCTTCTCGTTATCGTCTGCTTCGCCATAATCTTTAAACCTAAAACTCGTTATGTTCGCACAAATATGATAAAAATCTTATAGGAAAAATGTTTCCTCACCAATTCCTAGCCCCGGCCTCGGAATTGGTAAGGTCGGTCTATGCGAGGTTATTATTGTGCTTCCATAACTATAGTTTTAGGTTTTACAGCCCACTAACCTGGCAATTCTAACAAGATTAAAATTATCTTAATTGTAACTCAAAATTCCTTAATACGATTTCTACCACTGTCTATAACCGATTTTAATTTATCAACAACATTGACCCCTTCTTTTCCAACTGAAAAGACTAGTGAATTAATTATAGAACCCTGCTTATATTTGATCGTAAGATATCCGCGTTCCGCCAGGGAACCGAAAACTCCGATGGCCCAGTATGTTAGAGAACCCATCTGCGAATAGCTCTTTTTCACATCAACAACATTATTCAAAACTCCGCAAAATTCTTTAAAAACAATGTTGTCTCCCAAGATTTCAATTACGCCTTCTGTCCATTCTTTAAGGCCGGGATAACCGCGCATATACTTTACAGTTTCACTTTTAGGCAAATACTTTTGCCTATGGACAACCATCGTTATTAAGCAAACTATAACTATGCAAGCTACTACCAACAAAACAATTGATCCTCGTGGCATTGTCTCAAAAGATTCGACAATAACGTCAAGCGGTCCATGAGGTATTCCATCTTTGTCCAGAAGCATGAATATTGGCATAATATTTATAACCCATATCGCAGGCGGAACGTGCGCCGGTACCACCTGAAGCTGCTGTAAATTTTTACGGGTGGCGAGTTACGGGATGGGGTTATCTGCCCGCCGAAAAGGCGGGCGTGAAAGACACCACCTGTAGTTTTCGCGCCTATTGTGCACCCCGTACGAGCCGCCTTTTGAACGCCCGAAAGGCGCACCCGAGACAGGACCCGTAAAAATTATCTCTTCCTATACGCATCCAAAAACGATTCGCAATATATGTTTTTATTCAGTAGCAGCTCTGCCGTTATGAGCGCGTCCATCAGTTTTCTGTCGAGCGGATCGAGTATCACGGATGTAAGGCCATTCGCGATAGCCATCGTAAGGAACGTGCGGTTGATGATGCTGCGCGACTTATATGCGCCTTGAGACAGGTTCGACAGCCCGAATACCGTCTGGGGCGCCGGATTGCATAATAACCTGATCTCGCGTAGACTCTCGAGCACCTCGGCTGCCTGCGCCTGCGCTACATTCAAGGGCAGGAGGATAGGGTCCAAATAGAGATCTTCCGTATTTATTCCGTATTCTATTGCCTTCGCCACTATAGCTTGCGCAAGCTCCAGCCTGTCCCCTTTGCTATTCGGCACGCCCGTTTTGTCCATGGTGAGGCCGATGACCTGCGCGTTGTATCTCTTGGCAAGGCCAAAAATTATATCCATCCTATCAGTATCCGCGCTCGTCGAATTTATAATAGCTCTTTTCCTGGTGATCTTTAACCCTTCCTCTATAACATCGGCCTTCGTCGAATCGAGCGAGAGCGGCACTTCGACCACCGCCTGAATGGTCTCAACTAACCATTTCATATCTCGAGTGGGATCTTTTGAATAAGGTCCCGTGTTGACGTCTAATATAGATGCGCCCTCCTTCACCTGCTCTAAAGCCAGATGCTGGATTATGTCGGCCTCTCTATTATTGATGGCGCGGGTGACATCTTTATACATTCCATTGATAAGCTCGCCTATTATTATCACCCGTTACCTCCTCGATAAAATCCAAATATCAAAGCACAAATGACAAAACTACGGTTTTGAAATTTGTCATTGGAATTTATTTTGTCATTTGCCTGCCTGCCGTCAGGCAGGGATTTTGTTATTTGTCATTAGCGTTTCTATATATTCCGTAAGTGCTTTGGCAGAATCGGGGTGCCTCACCACCAATATATCCGCGCCTGCCTGTAGCATTGACACTGCCGTGGCTATCTCCCAATTCACGCCCTGACGGGCCCCGAACTCCTTTGCCTCTTTGACCCTCCAAGTCTCCTGTCCGACAAACAATATGAAAGGCATTGAAAGCATCTTATCGCCCATGAACGCCGCGAGCCTCGAGCGCTCCATTATGGAATATACATATTCCATGCCGTATCCCAGCGCCGTCATCGTAGTATGCATAATTATTCTCCTCGGATCGAATCCCATGTCGCTTATCAGGATATTTACCTGCTTGGCTATATTCACGTCTATAGGCGATTCGGAAATTATTGAATGCCCGTCCGCAAGGCACGTCGCCGTCAGCGTCTTATAATTTTCCTGAGTAGCTATTCCGAACAGGCAATTCCCGCCTTTTAATGCCTGGCTTGCTTTCGGCAACAGGTCGTTATCCTTATCGTCATCACCGCACCCTATGACGATAAGCGGCACTTTCACTTCTTTGGCTATCGCCTTCAGGACGGAGACCGACTCTTCGGAAGATCTGTTGCCGTAATCCGGATGGACGCTCTGCAGCCTTATGCACAGGAGCCTGGATCCGAATTTTTCAACAACCGCCTTGGCCCATTTTACCGGATCTTTTATCGCCTCGCCGAACGGCTCTCGCAAGGTATCCGGCCAGTCGGTCGGCTCGCAATCGAATATCTCAAGCGCGGTAACGGGCGCGTGCGGCATACTGCCCTCTTTAAAAAGGAACGGCAGCGTCGTTTCGCCCCCCACTTTTATCACAGAAGCGCCCGGCCGGCCGATCTCTACGACGTTTATAGCGTTACTGTATTTTTCTTTTACGAGCTCTATGGCCATAATTACCTTTTACACCCTCCCGCTGCACACCCCCGGGGTGTGTTTTACGTTGTCATATTATTTCTGCTCCATCAGATTAGAAAATAGTTCTCTGATCTTGTCCTTGATAGTGATGCTCTCAAACGCGAAGATGGGTTTATTCGATATACTCCAATCCTCTACCGATGCGTCATATGGGATAGCCCCTATGAATCTCACCCCCGTCGCGCGTATCTCGTCCTGCAGCGGCTCTAACCCTCCCCCTACCTTATTGATGACTAAAGAGGCGGCGCCCACCTTTATGCCAAGCTCCTTTACAAGCTCCGATATTTTTTTGGCGGACCGTATTCCTATAATGGAATAATCACTTACCAGCAGCAACCTATCGACCGTCCTCATGGTCCGGCGCGATATATGCTCCATCCCTGCCGCGTTATCGATAACAACAAAGTCGTAGTTCTTTATTACGCGCGCCATCAGGTCGCGCAGAAGATTATTGACATAACAATAACAGCCGGGCCCCTCGGGCCTGCCCATTACGAGGAAGTCGAAACCCTTCTCCTCTACGAGAGCCTCCTGTATCCGCATCTCGATAAAGCGCTCCTTGGTCATGCCGGCGGGAATAGAGTCCATGTGTTTTGAGACGTCATCGCATATGCCGGCTATCGAATCGTGGCTCTTGATCCCCAGCGCCTCGGGTAATGTCGAATTCGGATCCGCATCGATAGCGAGGACAGACCCCTTCTTATTGGAGACTAAATAATCCACCAGAAGCGCCGCGATAGTCGTCTTACCCGTACCGCCCTTACCGTTAACAGCTATAACCGTACTGATGGGAACCTCCCCAGGTCAGTATGCGGAAAAAATAGCGATGCCACATATTCATCCATGTAGTTCGGCTCTGAGCCGAGATCAACATATGTAATATTTTTATAGATCTCATGCGCCTTCATGAAAGCGTCGCGCGACAGTAGCGACATCCTCGCTCCCGCAAGCGACGAATTCCCTATGAATTCATACCTGGACCTGTCGGCATCCGGCAAAAGCCCGATTAATACGGCATTCTCTATATTCAGATAATTACCGAAGCCGCCGGCAATATATATCTTTCTTATGTCGCCGAGCGGCTTTTCCACTTTATTCAATAACGCGATTATCGCGCTATATATGGCGCCTTTGGACCTTTTAAGATTTTCAATATCGTCTTCCGTGATAACGATATTCCCGGCAACGACAAATTCGTATCCGACTTCTGTCTTTCTTATGTTTCCGGACTTAAGATCGCTATTTATCTTTCCGTTCTTGCCTATGACGCCTCTCTTCAACATCTGGCATAACAGGTCGATGTACCCTGAGCCGCATATGCCTTTTGGCTTGCCGTCACCTATGGTAACTACCCTGGCATTAAGATCTTTGTCTATTTCCGCTCTCTGTATCGCGCCTTTAACAGCTTTCATGCCGCATTCCAGGCCGCTTCCCTCAAACGCCGGGCCGGCGCTCGCCGCGGCGCCTATCATCCATTCTTTGTTTCCGAGAACTATCTCGCCGTTGGTCCCGATATCGATGAGCAGCGACAGCTCATCACTCTCCGCCAGGCCGCAGGCAATAACTCCCGAAACTATGTCGCCGCCTACATAGGTGGTGACTCCCGGCAGAAATGCCGCTATCCCCCTGGGGTTTATCTCTATCCCCGCCTCAGGCGCATGGATCGTTTCAAATACAAGGGTTGTAGGAATATAAGGCGCCTTCCTGATATTCGTGGGGTCAACTTTCAGCAACAGGTGCATCATCGTCATGTTCCCTGCAAACACGATACAATAGACGTCGCTCAAGGCTATACTCTCGGCGCCGGAGAGGTCCAGTATTATCTCATTGATATTATCGAGCACCGCTTCGTTCAGCTTGTCAAGGCCCTCGGAATTAGAGGCATAGATTATCCTGGTGATAACATCTGAACCATAGAGAGCCTGCTTATTAAATGCTATCCTGGTCCCGAGTATATTTTTGTTATTCAGGTCGATGAGCTGGCCCGCGACCGTTGTCGTCCCGATATCGAAAGCAAAGCCGTAATTGGCCTTCGTTGTATCACCCGGCTCGACGGTTATTATATCGAGCGCGTCATCTTTATAAGCAACTGTTGCGGTTACCTTAAAGTCGCTGCCGCGCAGTATCTCGCTTAAATGTTTCAGGTTCGATAGGTTTGTGGATATATGAACGTTGTTAAGCTTATGCGATACTCCTGTGCATATCCTGTCGAGATCGCTTAAGTTATCATCCTGTGTAGGCTTAGGACTCTCGACATATATTTTTCTTACAAGAGGAGAAAAGTTGAACGCGTCCTCTCTCTTTAGGACTACGCCTTTGGTAAACTCCTCCGACTCGTGGGCGAGTTTTGCGCGTATCTCTAGAGACTCTTTCGGGACATTCACATCGAGGCCGGACTCGACTATGGTCTGGCAGGCGAGGACCTCTTTTTTGTTTACAAAGACTTTACATTTGCCGCATAATCCAGAGCCGCCGCATGCCGCATGGACCATGATCCCGGATTTGATCGCCGCGGTAAGCAGGTCCGTGCCTTGAGCGACTTTTATCTTCTTCTTCTGAGCCGTAAAATTTATTGTAAATTCTTTCATGATACCATTTCCAGCCCGGGCTGGAAAATCAGCCCGGGCTGTATATTTATTTTAAACTTCTTAAGTAAGCGGGGATCCCCGATGCTTCACGCGGGCCTACGGAGATCTTCCAGCCG
>JAPLMG010000077.1 GCA_026387165.1 Candidatus Omnitrophota bacterium | reverse complement strand
GGTCGATCTCTTCATAGTCAATACATGTTCTTTTGTCCAGTCCGCGCGTGAAGAGTCGATCGATACCATAATAGAGGCCGCCCAGCTCAAAAGAGAGGGCAAGATCAAGCGCCTCATAGTCTGCGGGTGCCTGCCGCAATTATACGGCAAAAAACTTTTAAAGAGCCTTCCCGAGGTCGATTCCATAGTGGGAACGAGCGACTTTCCAAAGATAAGCGGTATCGTTAAGGCCCTGCTCAAAAACACCCCCGTTTCATCCGTCTCAAAAGAACTGAACTATCTATATAACGAAAATTCCCCGCGCCTTTCGCTTACGCCGCCTCATTTTGTTTATTTAAAAATCTCCGAAGGGTGCGACAATCTCTGCAGCTACTGCATAATACCACGCTTGCGCGGAAGGTTTAGATCCAGGTCGATGGAGTCGGTAATAGAGGAGGCAAAAAACCTGTCTCTATCCGGCAAAATAAGGGAGATAAATATCATAGGCCAGGACACGACGCTCTTCGGCAATGATATATACGGCAAGCCGTCGCTTCCCGAGCTGTTGAAAAGAATGACATCTTTAAGGAGCGGCGTTAAGTGGATCAGGCTTCTCTACACGCATCCGGCGCATTATAGCGGCAAGCTTATCGATACTTTGCGCGACGGGAAGAAGATATGCAGGTACCTTGACCTGCCGATTCAGCATATCAGTGATCCTATATTAAAGAAGATGAACAGGCATACGACCAAAAAAGAGATAACGCTTCTGATAGAAAAACTAAGAAAGAATATACCGGGCCTTACCTTGAGGACTTCTGTAATAATCGGGTTCCCCGGAGAGACAGATAAAGAGTTCAACGAGCTCTTGGCGTTCCTTGAAGATACGAGGTTTGAAAAGTTGGGGGCGTTCATATATTACGCGGAAGAGGTTTCAAGGGCCTATAATTTCAAACGGCGCGTTCCGGACAGGATAAAGAACCAGAGGTTCGACGAAGTGATGAAATTACAGCAGAAGATATCCGCGGATATCAACAAGTCGTATAAGGGCAGAACGGTAAGCGTTCTTATAGACGAGCAGGTGGAGGGCGAGGAGAATAGTTTCGCGGGCCGCACGGAAGGTGACGCGCCGGAAGTCGACGGATGCGTCTATGTGAGCGGGAAAAATATCAAGGTCGGAGAGTTTTATAAGGTCAGGATAACGGATACTTTAGAATACGATCTTGTGGGAGTTCGTTTATAGCGTTTGTTGGGTTTGTTGGGCTTGTTGGGTTAGCATATTTAACGCAATAAACGCAAGCAACGCTATAAACGCAATAAACTGAAATTATGAACTTACCCAATAAGCTTACCATTTTGCGCATTATACTCGTAGCCGTCTTCATGTTCTTTCTTTTCTCAAAGGGTGTGGTGATGAAATCTCTGGCGCTCATCACTTTCCTTGCCGCATCATTTACCGATATCCTGGACGGCTACATTGCCAAGAAGTATAATATAATGACCGACTTCGGCAGGCTCATGGATCCCATAGCCGATAAGATACTGGCGCTGTCGGCATTTTTGGCGTTCGTTGAAATGGAGTTGATACCTGCGTGGATGGTTGTTATAATAATATTCAGGGATGTGGCTGTCACGGGCTTAAGGATGTCGGCGCTCACCAAGGGCAAGGTTATATCCGCCGATGAAGGCGGGAAGCATAAGATGGTATCTCAGGTCTTTGCGATACTCGTCATACTCTTTTTTTTGATATTCAGGGAGGCGGGCATGGGGGTCTTTCATTTTTGGTCTACTTCCACGGAGCGTCTTTATAAGAACGCCATATTTATTTTGATGTCGGTAACAACTCTCTTGACATTGATAAGCGGAATGTCGTATCTTATAAAGAATAAGGGGGTGTATTTTAATGCGAAAAATAGTTAAAATCACCACTAGCTTTTTTTATTTAGGACATTCGCCGTTCATGCCCGGCACATTAGGCAGCCTCGCCGGCCTTCTTATATATTTCGTAGTAAAAGATAAGTTACCCATCTATACTTTCTCCGTACTATTTCTATTCTTCTTGGGCATACTATTCTCATCCGAAGCGGAGAGGATATACAAGAGAAAAGACGCCAAGACGATAGTTATAGACGAAGTCTGCGGCATGATGTTGTCGTTGTTTTTAGTGCCATACAGCGTCTGGATAATGATATTAGGATTTGCCCTGTTCAGAGTCTTCGATATTTTAAAGCCACCGCCTGCCAAAGCAATAGAAAAATTTTCCGGAGCATTCGGCATAATGTTCGACGACATTATCGCCGCTATCTACACAAATTTTATCCTTCAGATCATCTGCCGCATATTCCCGCGGATAGTAAGTTAAGATATAAAAAAGATAGAATATAAGTCTTGCCTTAGGTTAATCCCATGGTATAATTTAAGCAATATATATTCGCTTCGCGGAATTTTCCATCCGCAAACGAAAGAAAATTTCTCTAGGATCCCTGATCATTTTTAAGTTCGGGGGAAGTCGAGGGTCTTAAGAATCGGGTTTATTCGTCATTGCGAGTCCCGCCACGATTGGATTGCGCAGCGAGGCGGGACGAAGCAATCTCAAAAAATAGATTGCTTCGTCGCTATCGCACTCTCGCAATGACGTAACAAAGACCAGATCACCTAGGAAAATTGATTCCAAGATCTGGTTTTTTAATTTTATGTGTGTTAAGAGAATAAAACTATGAAAGATAGCTTCAAACCAATAATACGCGTAATAGCTTCTATCATCATCGCGGCATTCCTCGCCCAGGACATCGTGTGGGCATATCCTTCTGAAGGCAATAGAAATCTCGCAGTTACCGGATTAAAGCATGATGAAACGCTGAACAGCTTAAAGACGGTTATGGTGGAAAAGCAGATTGATTCATTGGGCGGCAATACGATTGGTAAGCTATTCCTGGATAGAAAAGGGAAAAGGCAGGTTAAAAACGGCATAATAGCGGTGGAGAAAGAAGGTGAGTTGTCATTTTTTTATCAGAAAGGTAATAAGTATGCGAAGCTTTATACGAAGGATGGCCATCGCGCGGCAGTAAAAGTTGTAGAAGGGCTGATTATCGCACTTGAATCCGGCAGGCGTATAAGAGTCAAAGTGATAGAGGGTAACGACGAGATACGCGGATGGGGAAACAAGTCGCAGGGCGGCACAATTTATCTGAAACGGTCCCTCCTTAATGAAGAAATAGCCCTCTATCATGAAAGAAGGGAGGCTCATTATGCCAAGCATCCGGAGGAACTGCCAAAAGGGGTAAACGCGCATACATTCTTAAGAGGATGCGGCAAAGACATTAGACGTATTGTTTATGATGAGGTGAGTACCGGTGTCCTTGGCCCTAAATTTAATGCGGAAGAGGTAATAAATTTTCTTAAGAAGGCCCTGAAAAAGGATAGGTGGAATGATGCTGAATTTAATCTTATCAGAGATAACGAAGCGAAGCGGCTTTTTGGGCTGCAGCTTTTATATGGAGAGCAGGATAACCAATTTACGCCTGCCTCGAATGATG
>JAPLMG010000203.1 GCA_026387165.1 Candidatus Omnitrophota bacterium | reverse complement strand
CGAGCTTGGAGGCAATATCGGCCGCTACGCACATGCCTATCGCTATTGCCTCTCCGTGATTATATCTATTTGAATAAGACGAGGCCGCCTCTATCGCGTGGCCTATCGTATGTCCGTAATTTAAAACCATCCTCTTCCCTTTTCTGTCGAGCTCGTCGTCTGCGACGATGCGGGCCTTTATCCTGACCGACCGCGTTATAAGAGTGCTGAGCGTTTTTTTATCCAGCAGAGCGGCCTTCCTGTAGTTTTTTTCAAGGTAAACGAAGAGCTCCCTGTCCTTAATGACGCCGTACTTTATTATTTCAGCCAGCCCGTTGCGCACCTGTCTCTGGGGAAGCGACATCAAAACATTTATATCGGATATGACAACTTTTGGCTGGTAGAACGCTCCCGCGAGATTCTTCCCCGCCGGAAGGTCAATAGCAGCTTTGCCGCCGACGCTAGAGTCCACCTGGGCCAGTAAAGTTGTGGGGATCTGTACGTACGGTATTCCTCTTTTGTAGACGGCGGCCGCAAAGCCGGCCAGGTCTCCTGCCACACCGCCGCCAAGCGCTATGATGAATACTGATCTGTTCCTGTCATAGGCAGCGATATGATCTAAGACTTTTAAAAGAGTATGGGATGACTTGGCTTTCTCGGAGTCCGGAACGAGTTCGAATTTTACGCTGATCCCGGACCTGTTGAGCGAATGCTTCAGAGTTTTGCCGTAGGCGTGCCGAAGAGACTTATTTGTTATTACTACGGCATCCCTGCCTATCTTAAGCTTTTTGATGATGGCGCCGCTCTTCGATAGAAGGCCATCTCCTATCAGGATATTATAAGACCTGTCTTTTAAATTTACTTTAACACAGCGCATTAAATTTCTTAATGTCCAAATCCTAATGTCAAATGAATGTCCAATTCCCAAAACATAATTTATGGTATGGAATTTCAAAAACTAATTCCAACCACTGAAAATCGCCAAAAAGTTATCGCGAAGCGATTTTCTTGTTTATTGAAACATTGGAATTTTATTTGTCATTAATTCATTGGACATTGGTTATTTCTTTGCTTCCTTCTTGGCTTCCGCCGCCGGAGCCTTGGCTCCCTCTTTTCCCGCAGGCTTCAATGCTTCTTTACCCGGTGCTGCTGCCGGTGCCGCCCCCACCACTGCGCTTTCCGCAACTTCAGCGCCTTCAGCCGCCGCAGCCTTCTCCTTCTTTATCTTGAATCTCGTCACTTTAACCTTAGGCAATCCGAAGACAGAGTCCTTCTTCTCATCCCACTTCTCTTTGTCCTGAAGCGTCTTTATCCTCTCGTAACGCTTTAGAACGGACCTATGTTTCTTATCTTTATCAGATGAACGTAGGCTCGGATGTTGCGACATTTTAGCTACCTCCTTATATAATAAATTTCTATAAGTTTCTATAAATTTCGCTTCGCGGAATTCACCCTGCGTATTCGCTTGTGAATTTCAATTCAATAGAAATTGATAGAAATTTACTTCGCGAAAATTTTATCTCGTTTGCGCATGGAAAATTCCACGAAGTGAAATTAATTGAAATTTGTTGTTTCAAATATTCATCTCAACTTGACGTATGCATCTCGATGTATCTGTCTAACTTTGTTTAAAATTTTCCCAGCGGCTTCTTTGCTTTGAAAAGATCCTGCGCATACCTGATAATAAGGCTCTCTATAGTATACGAAAGCCTCTAAGCCGGCCATCTTTAATTTGCCGACTTCTTTTAACGCAAGATCTTCCCGTGAGAACGCGGCCGCTACTACCATATATGGCTTCGTCTTATCAAGAACCGCCTGAGCCTTAACCGCCGCTGCCTGCGGATCGGTCTTCGGCGTTATGTTTGTCGCGGCAGCGCTCTTAGTAACAACGACAGGAGCTGTAGCTGACCTCGCCAATACTACCGGCGCCGGAACCTCCCTGGCTATCGTTTTCGTAGCCGTAAACTTAAGCCTATCGGCCGACTTACCCTTTTCTACGCCAAGCGCGAAGAATACCACCGTGAGCATTATTATACCTATAGCCGCAAATACCATCTTCTCCGGTGTTAGAGTTATCGCAAGATCGGTTCTGGGAAATATACTGCCGAATCTCGCTGCGGCCTTCCTCGGAGATTCGAATTCAAACAGTTCCTTTTGATATTTATCGCTTTCCATCCCGCACCTTCTTCATCCATCCCGCGCCCTTAAGAAAGTGCGGGATCCACAACGGCGACATATTATAACACTCATCTTTAATCATGTCAACCCGCTATGGGCAAGCTATGAGTAAGCGGGCTCATCAATCTTTCACTGTAACCGTCCCGAAATTAAGCCGGAATATTTTGCCCGTTACCTGAAGAGACGGCGAATTTAGATTTCCCTTGATCTTGACCGAAAAACTCTTCCATTCGTCCGGCTCGTCCTGCATTATCACGGAATGAAGCTCAGGCGGGATCTCTTTGAGGACCTCTTTAGAGAAGTATACCTTCACATCCACATCTACTATGTTATTGTAGTAAAGATCGCCGGTAACGATAAGCCTCATCTCTCTTCCGTAGGCAGAAAATCTCTTTATTGTTATTCCGTTCGAAAATATTTCCACGAGGCCCGAAACCTCCTTATACATCCACCGCCCTTCAAACGGCATGGCGATGAGCCGCGAAAGCGTATCGTAGAGAGCTTTATTCTCGTCGGCCCTGTTCTTTAAGAAGTGGACATCTTTGAATTTAAAATCCAAAAGCAAGCTCTTAAGCCAATCGGCACCCCATGCTGGCTTTATAACCGCGCGCTGTGAGAAAAATCCAACACCTAACTTGCTGTTCATTATCCTTAGATTCTCAAAGATCAGCCCCGCGTCTATTGGATCTCTGGCCAGATACTTATATGATATGTCCTGCGAATACAGCTTTGAGATCGCAAATAGCGCGATCCTGTCGAAATTCAGATAAGCGGTAAATGTAAGCGCGCCGGCTATTAAGATGCCCAGCAGATATCGTCGTAATCGCATTTTCCGCATTTCCCCTCATCGCGTTTGGCAAATTTTTCGAACCTAAGGCTCTTTATGCTGCTCCACGTATCCTTAATTATAATTTCCATCTCGGCCACCATCTCTTCCGGGATCCGGACCGGCAATGAAACGTAGTCCCCTTTCTTAAGGGACAGCTTCCTGATGTCCGCCGACAGGGGCTCTATGAATACGAGAACGCCGTGGCTGGCTATCTTACCGCGCGATTGGGAAGCGTCCTTTTCGTATAGAAGCTTGTAGCACACAAGCTGTCTTAAATATCCGTCGCAGTCCTCGCTCCTTAGATCGCGGTGTGCGTTTATCTTCTTAAGATGATCGTCCGGCTTTCCTGTTTTGTAGTCTATTATCCGCACGGTACCTTTCTTCTGATCCTGCCATTCCACCTTGTCGTACTTGCCGGTAAATATGATATTATCGCCAACCGTTATTATGAGCTTCTTCTCGAGATCTATAGGCATAACAGGATCTTTTGAGGCGAGATCGAACCATGCTCTTAATGCCGGGCCATTCGCCTTATTAAGACAGTCGAGCTCTATCGAGCTATCTGCGCCCTGCATCTTCAATTCATTTTCGAACGCTTCAAGGAAAAATTTAAAATTCGGGAATTTGCCTATTTTTTTGAATTCTCTATATGTCTCTTCCAGCGCCTTATGTACAGAATTACCGAATACAAGGCTTCTCTTCTTTGCCGCGGGGAGCTTCAGGACGTCGTTATATAAGAACTTTCGGCGGCACGACAAGTAGTTATTTACGCGCGTGGGGTTTAGAGAGAGATCGCTTATCATGTCGTTCAGCATTGCCTCTGTTCCTATAAACGGATCTTCCATGTCCGTCAGATTAATAGATTTTCCCAGCAGCTCTTCCTCGTCCACATATTCGGACGATTCCTTGGATATGTCCAGGTGATTTAGATATGAGCTGGATATCGTATTCTCGCTCGGGCTGGCTGTAAAGAGCAGTGTAGATTTAGATCTGGTCACCGCCACATAGAATAGCCGTGTCTCATCATAACCAGCCAGCTTCTTCAATGATTCCCTCTCTTCTATTTTCTCCTTGGTCTTAAAGAGTGTTGGGGGCAGAGGTATCTTTTCAGGGAGGTGCCGCGCGGGCCAGTTCTTTTTTTCCAGGCAGAACGGTATTATCACCGAATGGAACTCCTGCCCTTTCGAGCCGTGAGCCGTATAGATCCTTACACCATCCTGTGTCATAGTTACGAGTTTTCCCTGGATCGGGAGGTCGTGGTCGGCTCTCGTTTTCATCTCCAGCATAAGATCTTCGAGGCAGATACCGGGATTCGCGAGGTCGGCCGACTTTATCATATTTATGAAAGACGTAACGCTCCTCAGATCCCTTATTCTCAGCATATCCTTATCTCTGTACTCCTTGAGTATGTAACTGAATAGCCCGGAATCTTTTATATAATTAAGGAGTATCGTATGTACAGTCTTTGTTTGGGTGTCGTCGAGGAGCCTCTTGATCGCGTAAGCGGCCTTATGAGATGAAAAATAATCGAAGAATTCGCTCATGAGCGACACTTTCCTTACGCGTTTCTCTTTTTTTTCGTTGACGTGGCACAGAAACTTAAGTATTTCAGGGTGAGTCATGGAAAGATAGTCCGATGTGAGCACTTTGTAGAGCGCCATATCCTTGGCGTCCATATCGCCGGGGCGCGCATGAGCGAGCCGTAGAACGTCGATAAGCTGTTTTACGCGTTTTTCGCCGCTTATATCCTCTTTTCCGTCCGTAGCGTACGGTATGCCCGCCTGCAGGAACGCGTCTATTATCTTTAATATGCTCTTTCTCTTCCGCACAAGGATGGCTATATTGTTATAGGGATGAGTTCTCTCTTCGGCGCTTAAGCTTTCGCAAGTCGCGATCCTGTCTTTAAGCTCCCTGACTTTATCCACGATAAAGAGCAGTTCCTCATCCTCGGTAGTGAACTCCCTGAACCCTATCTCCTTATCCGGGTAGTCTTTTATGCAGATGAGATCTTTTTCGGCCATCCTCTCCCCGATGGGTATGAGGCCTATGATATTTTTGGAAATATTCAGCAGTTCTTCGGTGGAACGGTAATTATCTCTTAATGATATCTCTTTAAGGCCGGGGAAACGCTCTTTGAATAGTTTAAAATTTCCTACGCTGGCACCCTGGAACCTGTATATCGACTGGTCGTCGTCGCCTACGCAGCATAGGTTGGGGTCTTTGTAATCGAGAAGTGCGAATAAAAGCTCCATCTGCGCGCCATTGGTATCCTGGAACTCGTCTACCATAACATATTTGAATTGGGCCTGGTATTTTTCTTTTAAAGAACTCTCTTTCTTCAGAGCTTCTGTAGCGAAAAGTATCATGTCGTCGTAGTCGTATCTTCCGCGCTCATCGAATATCTCTTCGTTCTTCCCCTCTTTCAACTTCTCGTAAATATCATATACCACGGACAGAGCTTTCAATCTTTTTAGATGCTTCTCTTCAAGATAGGTATCCGATCTGTTTTCGTAAATATAGTTGTAGAGGTCCTTGGGCTTTATACCGTCCTTCTTGAGGTCCCCTATCTTTTGCAGAAGCTCCTTTATATACATGTAGGGCGCGCCGAACGGCCGTATCTCATCAAGGCCTTTTGTATTATCAAGTATATATTTTACGGCCTTTACCTGTTCCACATCATCCATCTGGACCTTGTCGCCGACATATTCGGCTGCCTCTTCCGATTCCTGGAGTATAGAGTTTGCAAATCCGTGGAAGGTGGCGACCTCGACATCATAACCGTTCGCGCCTATTACTTTGGCAAGGCGCTCTTTCATGGTTTTGGCCGCGGAGAGAGTGTAAGTGAGTATCAGGATATTTTCGGGCAGGACATTCCTGTCTTTTCTGATTATGGAGCATGCGCGGATGGATAAGAGCTGGGTCTTCCCCGTCCCGGGACCGGCCAGGACCAGAACGGGCCCTATGGTGGAATCTACGGCCTGCACCTGTTCTTCGTTGAGACCAAAGATATCAGGCAGCCCTTCTTTTTTTAAGGAGTTTTTCAATTTTCGAGATAATCTTAGCGTTACGGGTATAGCTGTAGCCCGTCGTGGATGTAGAGCGATGGGCCACCAATATCTTCATGCCGACCAATTCTTCGAGAGCCTTCATAACTATCGCCCTATCTTCGCGCACCCATGTTGATACGCCGCGGGGCGTATCGATAGACGCCTGATTTTCGTGGAAGAACTTCATTATCTTCAGATGCAGGTCCGACTGAATTGTTCTATTTGTGTCTGCCATATCTTTCCTTTTCCAGCATGGCTCTTACATCCTGCCTGCCGACTACCTCCAGCAGCGCCTGGACAACTTTAGGATCGAACTGCGTGCCTGAGTTCGCTTTCATCTCCGCTGATGCCGCGTTCATGGATTTCGCGGTTCTGTAAGGCCTCTTGGCTATCATAGCTTCAAATGCGCTCACTACAGCCACGATCCTGGCCCCAAGCGGTATTTGATCCTTCTTTAATCCTTTGGGATAACCGCTTCCATCGTAGTTTTCATGTTGATGGAGTATTATAGGTATGATACCTTTTAATGACTTCATAGGTTTTAGTATTTCCGCGCCCATCACGGGATGCTCTTTCACCAGATCATACTCTCTGCCTGTGAGCTTTGCCGGTTTTTTCAATACGTTATCCGGCACCACGAGCGGCCCCGCGTCCTGCAGCAGCATGGCGTATTCTATTCCTATAAACTCCCCGTCCGACATTCTCACCCTTGGTCCTCTAAGAGTCGCGATCCTCACACAGGACGTGCGCGGCA
>JAPLMG010000067.1 GCA_026387165.1 Candidatus Omnitrophota bacterium | reverse complement strand
CTCGATATAGGCTGCGGTGACGGCAGCTTTATATGTAAAGCTAAGGAGAGCTTTGAGTGCACGGGCATCGAGATATCGGATTATCTTGCGTCCCTAGCAAGAAAACATTCCGGTATCAAAGTTATCACCGGTAATTTTCTCAATACAGAATTTAATAGTGAAGAGTATGATGGCGTGACCTTGATATCGCTCCTTGAGCATTTGGACGACCCGCTCTTGGCGATGAAGAAGTGTTTTGAGTTTTTAAGGCAAGGCGGCGTACTTTTGATGAAGACGGTCAACTACAATTGCTTAAATAGAAGGATAAAAAAAGAGGGATGGACCGGGTTTCGTCCGCCGGATCATGTAGTATATTTCAATCCGTCGAATCTGGAGTTGTTACTTAAGAAGGCGGGATTTAAAAAAATAAAGATCTCTGCCATGCCATTTAATGATAATATGTACTGTGAAGCGTGGAAATGAGACATAGATTCCCGCTTTCGCGGGAATGACACGGGGCGGGAATGACAAAAAACTAATTTGGACAGCAATAAGATGAGATACCTTTTTATCGACAGGGACGGAGTGGTAAATAAAGATCCCGGCGGTTGGACCAAGACCGACTATGTCACGGATTGGAAGGATTTTCATTTTATACCCGGAACGCTCGAGGCGCTGAAGATATTGAAAGAGAAGGGCATAAAGGTAATAGTGGCGTCAAATCAGGGAGGCGTTAATAAGGGCCTCTACACAAAGGCCGAATTGAGCAAAGTAAACTCATCTATGTTAAAAGAGATAGAAAAGTCCGGCGGCGCCGTAGAGGAAGTATTCTACTGCATCCATAGGGACGAGGATAATTGCGACTGCAGAAAGCCGAAGCCCGGCATGCTTGAGTCGGCGGCAAAAAAATACGGCATAGACCTGAAGAAGACATGTTTTATAGGTGATGATAAGAAGGATATTTTGGCCGGCAAGAAGGCAGGATGTAAAACAGCGCTTGTTTTATCCGGCAAAAGTTCCATGGAAGTTGTCGACACCTGGGAAGAGAAGCCGGGTTACGTGTTTGCGAATTTGTTAGAAGCTGTTAAATGGATAACCAAAGAGATTGCTTCGGGCGCTAAAGCGCCCTCGCAATGACGAGGAGGAGCGGCATGAGAGTTCTTATTACAGGTGGTGCCGGGATGGTGGGCAGCCATTCGGCTGAATATTACGCGAAGCGGGGTGATAACGTTATAGTTTTGGATAACCTTATGCGGTCCAAGCTCTTCGGATATGATAAAAAGAGCGTAGAATACAACTGGAATTATCTTAAAACTTACAAGAAGATCAAGAGGATCAAAGGCGATGTCAGGGAAAAGAAGGATGTTATGGAGGCGATCGGTAAGGGCGTTGATCTGTGTATCCATACCGCGGGCCAACCCGGAGTCCCTTTATCATGCAGGATACCGCTCGAGGACTTCAGTATAAATGCATTCGGTACCCTGAACGTGCTCGAATGTATAAGGCAAAAATGCAAAGACGCCGCGTTTGTATATTGCTCCACAAATAAGGTCTTCGGAGAGAACGTAGACAAAATAAAGTTGATCGAAAAAGAGAAGAGATACGTTTATGATGGGGTAAAAGGCGTTACCGAGAAGATGTCTATAGACCTGACGGGCCACACGCCGTACGGAGCGAGCAAATATGTGGGGGATATATATACCCAGGAGTATGCCCATATTTACGGCATGAAGACCGCCGTATTCAGAATGAGCTGTATATACGGAATAAGGCAATTCGGATTTGAGGATCAGGGATGGGTCGCGCATTTTGTCATAGCAAATCTTTTTAAGAGGCCCATAAATATTTTCGGGAACGGAAAACAGGTACGGGATCTTCTTTATGCGGGGGACCTTGTCGAGGCTTATGACAAATTTTTCCGCGGCAATATAAAGCATGACGTATACACTATAGGCGGCGGGCCGGACAATACGAC
>JAPLMG010000023.1 GCA_026387165.1 Candidatus Omnitrophota bacterium | reverse complement strand
TTTGCCAGGTCCAGGGACTCTATCTTCTTGATGATAAGCGCCAATTTATTGACTGCTTTCTCATCATAGTTAAGGATGGCGTCCAGATCGCTTTTACGGAAGCGGCGGTGGCCGCCGGGCGTGCGGAACGCCCTCACCTTCGCCTGAGCCACCCACTTCCTCAATGTCAGAGCGGATACTCCGAGATGTTCCGCGGCACCGGATATCGAGAATATTTTGTCTTTCATCGCCCCACCTTCATTTTATGTAATAGATTAGCGTAAAGAAGTACTCCAACGGAATAAGAAAAGCTGTCATTCCCGAATGCTTTTACCTGTCCCCATGAAAATGGGGATCGGGAATCCATACAAAACAAACCTCTCATCGTAGATTCCCGCTGGTCCCCGCGAAAGCGGGGATTACCCCGTACATAGATTCCCGCTTTCGCGGGAATGACACGGGGCGGGAATGACATATTGAGTTTCTTCTTTATGCTAAACTTTTACCATTTTATCCTTAAACCTGTACTTTACTATCGACGCAATTCTGTTCTTAAACGTTTGTTTCTTTTTTTCCGGATTCCGCCCCTGGTCTTCCTCACCGTAATAATGGTTGTACTTATAATAATGGTAATAGCCATAATCGCTGTGTTCCGCCTTCAGGTCATTGAGCACGACGCCTAAAAACTTCGCTTTCGTATTCATGAGCTTCTCTTTGACCTTTATAGCGGCCGGCGCCAGAATACGTCCGCTGCGCACCACCTGAATGGCGGCATCCGCCATATCCGACAATATGACGGCATCCGTGACGCTGATAACAGGCGAAGAATCGAAGATGACGAAATCGAACATGCTCTTTGCCTCGGCGATAAGATCCATCATCCTTTTGGAGCCGATGACTTCGGCAGGATTAGTGACATTCTTCCCGGAAGTTATAACTTTTAAATTTTCAATTCCGGCGTCCTTAACGATCGCCTCGAGATCCGTCTTTCTCATTAAATAATCACCCAGCCCGTCCTGCCTGTCCAGATTAAATACCTTATGGAGCTGCGGCTTTCTCAGGTCGGCGTCGATAAATAAGACTTTATGTCCGTTTTGCGCCAGAGAGATCGAGACATTTGCGCTCGTAATCGTTTTGCCGGCCTGCGGCTCCGCGCTCGTGATGACTATAACTTTTGGGGCAGCGTCCCTGGGAAGGAGTGACAAGATTTCGGTGCGGATGTGCCTGTAAGCTTCGGCTACCGGCGATGTCGGCCTAAGATGCGTTATCCTATCCCTGTCTATTTCTACGTTCTTTATTTCCGCATTCTCTATTTTCGTATCCTCCTCGATCCCGGGAACTCCTCCGAGGAAACGCGACTCCATGATATCTCTGATGTCCGTCGGCGACTTTATCGTCATATCCAGATAATCGATAAAGAACCCCAACCCTATCCCCATGACGAGGCCCACCATCACCGCCAATATCATGTTCAAAATCAGGCTCGGTTTCGCGGGCTTTTCCGGCGGCTCGGCCCTGTCCACGATGCTTATATTATTTACATTCATCGTGCTCGTTACGTCTATCTCCCTTAACCTCGACAATAATATCTCATACATCCGCCTGCTGTTATCCGCTTCGCGTTCGAGCGTCCTGTACTCCATCGTCTTGTTGCCGGAGTCAACATCTTCCATGCCCTGGATCTTGTTCCTTAAGGAGTTGATCTGGCTCCTGAGCTCGGCCATCTTAGGGTGTTCTTCGGTATAGCGTTCGGCGTAACCGGCCAAAACGGCCTGTGACTTCGCGTACTCTGACTTTACCTGCTCAGCGGCCTGCTCTCCCCCCATCCTTACCTGCGGCAGGACGTTGATATTGTTCGCCTCCCTGTATTTCTGGAGCGCCAGTTCCGCGATCGTTAACTTTTGCCTCTGATCGTCTATCTCCTTAGTAAGCCAGTCAGCGGCGGCGGCGGCAGTATTTACATTGCGCTGGAGATTATACTTTATATACTCTTCCGCGACCGTATTGGCTATTCTCGACGCCATCTTAGGATCGGTATCTCCCGCTATGATCTCAACGAGCTGGCTATTCTTCATAGGCATTATCCGGACGGCCTTAAGGAGCCGCTTCGCCGGATCCGCCCTCTTACCTTTATTACGCAGGATATCCTTATTCAGGCCAAGAGCATCGGCTGCCCTCCTCATAAGCGTGGGGCTCTGGAGTAATTTATACTGGGTCTCGTAATAGTCCTTATAGGCTCTGTAATCATCAGCGACTCCCATGGGGGCCACTTCCTGGATCGAAGTGACGCGCGGACTGTTCTTTTCTATCTGGATAACGGCCTTGGCCTCGTATATGGGCCTTTGTTTGAGCGTGCCTATCAATACGGTGATGAAGAGTACTGTAAAGAAGGTGAGGATGGCGCCGCGCCTCCTTATTATTACCTGAATATAATCCTGAATATTCGCTTGCTTATCGATCATTTTTCCGTCCTTTCTTAAGAATTATACGGTTTTATCAATATGTATAAAGATTTTGAAAACGTGAAAAAAAGAGATTGCTTCGTCGGCCTTCGGCCTCCTCGCAATGACGGACGTAAGGGGTCGCAATGACGATGTTTTCATTAGAACAAACTCTCCGGAACATAGACTATGTCGCCTCTCCTGAGCGGTACGTCTTTTGTCTTGTCACCCCGCCTGCTGATATCATCTACCTTGACGGTGATCGTCTTCTTCTGGCTATTTTCCATGCGCATGATCTTTACACTATTTTTACCGGCTACCTTGGTAAATCCTTTGGCCATTCCTATGGCCTCAATTACACTAAGCTCCCCCCGTAAAGGAAAAGATCCTGGCTCGTTCACCTGGCCCGTAACGCTTATGGTGCTGTATTCTTTTATGAATACCGTTACCTGCGGTTTTTTCAGGAACTTCGTGAGTTTCTCTTCCAGGCTCTTTTCGAGTTCGTTGGTGGTCAGGCCCTCCGCCTTGACGTCGCCCAAGAGAGGAAATGATATAGAACCACTGGAAGAGATCCTCACCTCCCGGTATAGTTCGTCTTCCCTATACACCGTGATCTCCAGCGCATCGTCAGGGCCGAGGCGGTAATCCTGGGCGTGGACCGGCACCGGCAGTAAAACTACTGCTATGATCAGAACCGAAACAGACACATAATAACCTATTCGCTTAAGCATCTTTCACAGCACCTTCTTTCATCAAAACGCTACGGAAACGCGGAACGATATCTGGTGATCGTTATAGCTGTAATTGTGAAAATTGGAATCTCTCTGCTTAAACGCATACCCCGTATTCAGAAAGAGCCAATCCTTCACCTCGTACTTCAATCCTGTGCCGGCGCCCCACAACGTATCTCCTCTTATCGTTGTCACGTTACCTTGCGTAGACTCTGTGGGATAGAGGTTCAGACCCCAAAAACCGCTGCCGTTCAGCCACAAACGCTGCAGCAAAAGATGATCAAGTTTAAGGCCTACTGTGCTTGCCTGATAGTAACTGTTCGTCGCGTAAGTGGACTCTATCGGCGTGCTATCGCCATAGATATTGGCCGTGGTGCGCTCGGTGATCTCATATTTAAGATTTCCAAAAGCGACAAGGGCCGCGAAGTTGCTGGCCTGTGTGCGGGAATAGTCCTGGTATCTGTATCCGAACTTCATCGTACCCGTGAGTTTGGGGGCAATCTTCCCCTCCACTCCGACCCTCCCCTGATAGTATTGGGAGCCGGAGTTTGTGGCGCTTCCTTTATAGTATTTGATGCTTCCAAAATTGAGCTCACTGAAGAGCCACGTCTTTGTGGCGACGTTATAAAATGTCGTGGCGGTGACCATGAAGTCGTTGTAATTGAGGTTAGGATACGCGTCGTAACTGTTCGTGGTCAACGCGCAGGCACCCTCAAGTTTTATTTTTTCGCGGGTATAGTTAACCCGCCCGTCCATTATATTGCACCATCTCTTCGTGAGGAGCGTGCGTTCAGTATCCGGCGGATCTTGAGTCCTCAGGAAATCCTCCGACGCCTGTATTCCGACGTCGTTCGGAAGGTCGCATGTCACGGAGCCATGGGCCGTGTGGTCGACCCTGCTGAGCTTATCCTGATGCAGAAACTCTATAAAATCCGCGTGGTAGTAGCCCTCTGCCATGTAATCATCGCCGCGTGAGGCGACCAGCGGCATTTTCGCCGAGAGCCCGGCGCGGTAATCGGTGATCCAGTCTTCATTTTCCAGGCCATGCGGCTCGAGAAATATGTTCGTATCGAATTTTTCTTCGATAGAACCGTAAGGGCGGAGTTCAAGCGATCCCAAATGGATGCGCGGTTTATCCTTATCTATATTATCCATCCAATGAAAGAAAGGCCTCTTCGCTGCCGGCACGGCGTCCTCCGGATTTATAACATTAGCGGGGACGTTCGGCCTATCCGGCGACTTCAGCTTGTCCTGCGGCGTATTCGGCCTGGGCTGTTCTGCCCATGCGGTGGCCGGAAGACTCAAAGCAACCGCCAGAGCGCAGAGCATAGATAAACTCATGATCCGTTTGAACAATGTAAGGCTTTTAGTTTCCATATGGGCTCCCTTCCGGACGCACCGGCTGTGGCGGCACTTCAACCGCATCAAATCTGCTCTCCCTCGCCTCGAAGCTCTGGATCTCGCCCTCGGCAGAGCCGGGGGTATCGGTCGCTTGGCCCTTATGTAACTCAATGATCTTGCCTTCGACCGTAATCACTTTACAGACTGCGCTTCCTCCGGGGCATTCAACGCACTCGACGTGCACATTCCTCGTCTTGGCGTCCGCGCTCATCTTGAAAGTTGCGCCCTCCGGGATCACGGCTTTCACACCGACCGTAACAGCCTCTATGCTGCCGGCGATACTTTTCACCGTTGTTATTCCCGTAACTTTATCCGAACTGATCTGGGCATGCTGGCCCGCGCTAAGAGCGATAGTGGTATTTCTGGAAATAACATTCACCTGCCCTTTGTTAACTTTAAAGTCGGATATCGATGTATTTGATTCAATAGATGCCGTGATGTTATCGCCTGCCTTCACGGTCGCTACTGAGCCCCCTACAACGACTTGAATAAAGCCCTCCGATGGCTCGATCTCTATGCTGCCGCTCAGCACTTCTACTCTTGAGCCGGAAGGAATGTCAGGCAACGCCTGGCCCGGCTCTATCATTAAGACCACTCCATCCGGCCTGGTAACCCTGATAGTTCCTGTGTGGTTAAGGATAAGCCCTTCGGCCATTAGATAGCTCTGAAAAAAAGTGATCGCCAACAGAGCAACCGCGACTAAAAGTATCTTTTTTTTATTTTCCGCTATTTTCTTCATCGCTTCCTCCATGTTGGGATACAGTAGGATGATATACGATACTATGGTATAGCATAAAATGTATCCGATTTTATCCGTTTTTAATCTACAATAATATACTAAAACATAGTAGGACTTATTTGCCGGCTTGTCAAGTAAAATTTTTAAATATTTTGTTATACTCTACTGTGGGTTATGTTTTTCCTTCGGGAGGGGATCGGGACGAAGGATGCTCGAGGAGAATAACCTATTATTGACGCGCGGCCAATTACCGGTCATCTGCCACCAGTATAATGCATTTATCAACCTTATTTCTTCATTCGTGATTTTAGTTTCCATAAAAATTCCTCCTGTTA
>JAPLMG010000274.1 GCA_026387165.1 Candidatus Omnitrophota bacterium | reverse complement strand
TATGAGGAAATCCCCTCTCCCCTTTAGGGGAGAGGGCAAGCCCGCAAGGCTATAGACAAGCAGTAGGCATCCGGTTTTTGTATGAAAACCGGATAGGGTGAGGGGTATGCAAAGATCGAATCTCAAAATGCCTTTTCCGTCTATGGTAAATCGCTAATTTGGACGCAAGTGATTTACTCCAACAATTCTCCTTCGTAAACTAACCGCGCCTTGCCTTCCAGGTACACGTTCTTAAAGTTTCCTTCTTGAGACTCAAAATAGACTTTTAATACCTCGCCCGACCTCGTCTCCACAGTGACCGGCGACACAAGCTTCTCGGCCTCGGCCGATATTATGGCGCTTGCGACAGCACCCGTACCGCAGGCGAGCGTCTCATCCTCCACGCCTCTCTCATAGGTCCTGACCGCGATCCTGTTTTTGTTCCTGTCCGCGATCTTAACAAAGTCCACATTAGCGCCGTGGGGCGAGAATTCTTCATGGTATCTTATCTTGGGGCCAAGTTTCTTTACCTCGACCGCCTCGAGATCATCAACAAAATGGATGACGTGCGGAACCCCTGTATTGGCAAGGCTTACTTTGTAAGGGCATTCGTGGATCATTAAACACAGGTTCCACTGTATATCCTTTGGATCCGTAAGCTTCACTTTAACATTCTCGCCCTGAACATTTGCATTCAGTGTGCCGGCCATAGTCTCAATCTTCATATCCTGGCGGAGCGCAATTTTTTTAGCATGAGCGTAAAGTGCCGCGCAGCGTGAGCCGTTTCCGCACATCTCGGCCTCGCTACCGTCGGAATTGAATATGCGCATCTTGAAGTCGGCTGAACTTGACTTCTCCATGAGAAGAAGCCCGTCCGCGCCTATGCCGTATCTTCTGTCGCAGAGTTTTTTGGCGGCCTCCGGCCACCGGCTCTGGACCCCAGGCCTTCTATTGTCGATTATTATAAAGTCATTCCCCGCCGCAACCGATTTAGTAAACTTCATGTTTTTCATTTTCTATACGCTATTTCAGCTCTTTCGGTATCGATTCGCCGCGGACAAGATCGGCATAGCTCTCCTGCCGCCTTATGATATGGACCTTGCCTTTCATCACCATTACCTCTGCCGCGCGCGGGCGCGAATTATAGTTGCTCGACATCGCAAAGCCATAAGCTCCCGCGCCCATCACAGCGAGAAGGTCGCCCTTACGCATCATAGGCAGAAACCTGTCCTTGCCCAGATAATCTCCGGATTCGCAGATGGGCCCTACAACGTCAACCTTCTCGCACGTCTGGGCGCTATCCTGCTTTACTTTCACAGGCACTATCTTGTGATACGCCGTGTAAAGGCTCGGGCGTATGAGATCACTCATACCGCCGTCCACTATCACGAATGTGTTCCTCGGGGTTATCTTCGTATACAGAACCTTCGTAACGAGTATTCCGCTGTTTCCCGATATAAAACGCCCCGGCTCCAATATTATCTTAAGGCGCGCTCTCTTAAGTATCGGCAGGACCCTCTTAGCGAAGTTCTTAGCGGTCTGCGGATTCTCTATCGAGTATATAATACCTAAGCCCCCGCCTATATTGAAATGGCCCACCTCTATCTTGTACTTCTTCAAAAAAGATAGTACCTTCTTTATGGCCTCTTCGAATGGATCTCCATCCACTATCTGAGAGCCTATATGTATATGGACCCCCCTGATATTGAGGTTGGGATATCTCCATTGTGAATTGAATATCTTATGTACCGTCTCGAAATCGAGCCCGAACTTTGTGTCGCCCTTTCCGGTCGCTATGTGAGAATGCGTCCTGGGGACTACGTCGGGATTTATGCGTATGGCCACATTCACCCGTCTTTCGAGCGATGCCGCTATCCTCTGTATAGCGTCCAGCTCTTCTTCGGATTCGACATTAAAGAATAGTATGCCGGCATTGATCGCATCCTCTATCTCATCCGGCCTCTTGCCTACACCGGCATATACTATTTTTTTCGGATCGGCTCCGGCAAGGCGTGCCCTGTAAAGCTCCCCGCCCGAAACAATATCGAGCCCCGCGCCGTTCTTTACGAGGGCGCGCAGTATGGCTATATTTGAATTGGACTTGACCGAGAAGCATATCAGCGGGCTTATCGCGCTGAAAGCGAGCCTTAACTTCCTGTAATGGTCGAGAAGCGTCTTATAGCTGTAAAGATAGAAAGGCGTAGGAACTCTTCCGGCTATGGCCGATATCTTTATATCTTCGCAGTAAAGCTCATTGCCCTTGAACGTAAACTCGTGCATATGTTCTTTCCTTTAACCTAAGCCTCGTTATGTTCGCACAAATATGATAAAAATCTTATAGGAAAAATGTTCCCTTGCCAATTCCGGGCCCCGGCCCCGGAATTGGCAATGTCGGTCTTTTGTTCAGGATAAAAACGGGAACCTGCGGAACTCGGGCCCATGGAAAGGCCCTCAAATCCTCCTTCGCATTCAACCAGCGATATGCTCAGTGCTTCGGAGAGATTTCGCCGAAGCAATCGGTAGTAATACTACTGAATGCGAAGGCGAACATCCTCGGTTCTTTTAATTATGTAAAAGTACTTAAATATAACCGTTTTTCTCCTTCACAAAAGACCTAACATTATTATTGTGCTCACATAACGAGGCTTAGGTTTTACAACAACCCTAACCTCTTTTAATAGACCTCTTCGATTCTACCGAAACTTTCGGATCGAATAATCTGATGATCTCATCATTTTTGAACCTGTCTGAAAATCTGGACAGTTCATGGGGAGTCATGCTCTTTATCTCGATCCCGTTATCGATCGAATATTTTACAAGCTCACCCACTATCGCGTGAGCTGTTTTGAAGGCCACGCCTTTATCCACCAGATAATAGACCAGATCCGTAGCGTATAAGGATTCGTCGTCAAGCTGTGATTCTATCTTATCTTTGTTGAATTTAAGCGTTTTTACAAGCCCTTTTAACACTTTCAACTCTTTTATAAGCGTTTCGAATGAATCAAAAAGAGGCTCCTTATCAAGCTGCATATCTCTATTGTAGGATAATGGCAGGCCCTTGATGACCGCCAAAAAACCTATACGATTGCCGTACAATCTCCCCGCGCACCCTCTTATCATCTCCAGCGCGTCGGCATTCTTCTTCTGCGGCATCAGAGAACTGCCCGTACAGAACGCTTCATCTATATCGACAAAATCGAATTCCTTAGTCGACCATATTATAAGGTCCTCGGCAAATCTGGATAGATGCGTTGCCATGATAGCTGTAACATTTAAAGATTCCGCTACAAAACCTCTGTCGCTTACCGTGTATATTGAATTTTTCGTGGGCTCCGATTTCAGCCCGGTCAGCCCGACTTTAAGTTTTTTGGCGTATTTATCCATGGATACGTTGTAGTGTTTTGCCTCTATAGGTGTTCCGGCGACCGCACCCGCGCCCATAGTAAGTTTTATGTCCGATGCGGCGATCTTCACCTTGTCAATACCGGCCTCAAGCATCATAGCATAAGCGCCAAGACAATCTTTTAGATATACAGGCTGCGCGTGCTGCATATGTGTAAAACCGGGCATTATAATATCGCTATTGGCCTTTGCCAGAGACTTTAATGCATCGATCACGCTCTCGCCCAATACGGCGACTTTTGCCAAATTATCCTTGCAATATACTTTTGTCGCAAAGACGACCTGGTCATTTCTCGACCGGGCCGTATGCAGCTTAAGCGCGAGGTCTCCGACCTGTTTCTCGAGTGAATCCTGTATCTGGCTATGGACATCTTCATGGGCCATATCCGGAGAGAATTTACCATTACCGATCTTTAAAAGGGCAGCCTGCATCTTCGACACTTCCTGAGGCTTCAGATATCCGGCCTTACCAAGAACTTCCACATGGACAATGGAACCTAAGATGTCGTATTTCGCGAGCTTGTAGTCGTAATGTATGGATTTGGTGAATTCCTCGACCAGAGGATCCGTCTTCTTGCTGAATCTCCCGCCCCAAAGCTTTTTAGACATATGTCATATCTCCTTTTGCCACTTAAGGGTCAGACCCATTCACAACGTAATATACACGTTGGGTCAGACCCTACAACTAGCCTCTTCCTTTATACGGAAGGCCCCACAATTCAATGAATCCTTTTGCAAGCGACTGGTCGAATTTGTCGCCCTTCTCATACGTCGCCAGATCTTTCTTATACAGAGAATTCGGCGACTTTCTGCCCACCACGGAGCAATTTCCTTTGTGGAGCTTCAGTCTCACTGTGCCATTGACATATTTTTGCGTCTCATCGATGAACTTATCAAGCGCTTCCCTTAAAGGCGTATACCATAATCCGTAGTAGGCTATCTCGGCATATTTTAAAGCCGCCGTATCCTTGTAATGCATAAGCTCTCTATCCAATACAAGGCTCTCTAAGGCTTTGTGCGCCGTATAAAGCACTAAGCCCGCCGGAGCCTCATATATCTCTCTGGACTTTATCCCTATAAGCCTGATCTCTACCATGTCGCTTCTTCCGACGCCTGCGTCGCCGGCTATTCCGGCAAGTTTCAGTATTAAACTCACCCCGCTCATGGTCTTCCCGTTAAGCTTAACAGGAACACCGTTCTTAAATTCTATCTCCGCATAGGCGGCTTGCGCCTTTGCCTTAT
>JAPLMG010000068.1 GCA_026387165.1 Candidatus Omnitrophota bacterium | reverse complement strand
TGGCCCGGGCAATCTATGTGGGCGTAATGCCTCTTGTCGGTCTCGTATTCCACGTGGGCTACGGCGATGGTCAATATCTTGGAGTCATCTCTTACGGTACCGCCCTTGGCGATATCCGCGTATGACTTGGCAACCGCCTGGACCTTCTTGGCCAAAGTCGCAAGTATTGACGCCGTAAGCGTAGTCTTGCCATGGTCGATGTGGCCGATCGTTCCTACGTTCACGTGAGGTTTATTTCTAACAAACGCTTCCTTTGCCATAAATGCCTCCCTTTAACTGTTTTTTTGCTGCCCTACTTCGCCATTCAATCCGAATATTGAGGTATGGCTTCGTAGGGGCATTCTGCTTTATACTATAAAAACTTGTTCCTGCGAAGCCCTACCCCAACACTTCGTATCGAAGGGCGAAGCAGAATGGAGCCCACGATCAGAATTGAACTGATGACCTCATCCTTACCAAGGAGGCACTCTACCAGCTGAGCTACATGGGCGCCGGGTGAAAATCACATCTGATGCCGGGAAAGATCTGCTGCCAAATACCCTTCGACTCCGTTTGAGGGTACTTGTACTGAGCCTGTCGTCCTTCGACTTGGTTCGGCTTCGCTCACCACAGGCCGCTCAGGGCGATCCTGAGCTTGTCGAAAGGTCGAAGTACAAATACAAAAAAATCCCTATCTCGAGTTATATTAAAAACTCTCTATATTTATTAGACCACTATGGAGTCCGTTAAAAAAATTAAGAGTGACTCATTATAGCAAAAAAAGTCTTTTTGTCAAGGATTATCTTGATAAATATTTATTCCTGATGTATGCCTTCCATCTTCTTTCGAATTCCTTCTCCGAAAGCAGAAATTCGTCGTCTATGGCATTGACCACATGCTGCCCGTCTGCCAGCCTTTTAAGTATGCCCTGCAGGCCTGCCGTTCCCCAGCTGCCTATGATATATGCCGCAACTGTGTAAGAGAGCAGATAATATGCCGCTCTATCTGGACCGATCTCGTTCTTATCGAACTCTTTATCCAGAGATCCCAAAGTTATGCCGTCCACTGTTTCGGCATTGACGGAAAGATCTTTCAAATTGTAGCCGCTCTTATTGAGCTCCTCCCACATGGCTATGCCCTCGCCGAACCATGCCGGGCAGTTATTCATAGTCTTTGCCGATAATAACGCATGCGTGTATTCATGATAAATGTGCCTTGAAAATTCTTCATTCCCCAGGCGTTCATCCGGGATAGGCATTCTTATATTACCGTCATAAAATGCTCTCACGATCGCGGGCATCGTAAATATATTTTTAAAATCGTTCCTTGAATAAAAGAAGACTCCTGTCTTCGTCCTGGGAAAATACGCGAGATCATTTCCGACATCAAAATACGCCTTCTCCAAAATTGACGCGGCAAGGCCAGTATCTATGGGCAGGCTTTCTTTGTACTTCACCTCAAAATGCGGCAAATCTATCTTTTTTTCTGTGTTCGCCAGCGTTATTTCTTTGATCATCCTTTTCAGCTTGGATAACAGGTTTGGGTCGTCCGCGTGAAGAAGCTTTGCCCTGTGCCAGTAAAAGAAAGCCTTCTTCAACTCTCCTACTTTATAGTATACATCCCCGAGAAGAGCGAAAGTTTTGCCGTCCTGACATATAAGAGAGGATTCTTTCAAACATAATAAAGCAATGCCCTCGCGCCCCTGCCTGAACTCGGCAACACCATCATTAGAAAGAGATATTCCTAAATTTCTGCCGGCGCTATATGAACCGTGCGCGATGCGGCGCGCTTCTCTAAAGAGCTCCATAGCTTTCTCTCTCTCCCCTTTTTGGGCGAGCGGCAGCGCTTTTCTGGTATACATTATGGCGAGATTCTGCGTAGTGGACGGATCCTGTTTTACATTGTAAGCCTTAGTCAAATATTCTATCGCCTCATCGTATTTTGCCGAGTCCGCCAGAATTGACGCGTATTTGGAATAGACGAATATGATATCGGATCTTATCGAGGCGCTGTCCGGAGACGACTTATAAGCCTTTTCGTAATAGCTTATCGCCTTGTCGTAAAGGCCTTTATCGAGGAACTTCTCTCCTGTCCTGATATATTCGAAAGATCCCACGCCTTGCGTATTAAGTTTGAAGAGCATCGGGTTGGAATTTATCTCTAAGATGAAGAGAGACGCGGCGATCGCCAGAAGGACCAAGAGCAGCGAGGTCTTGA
>JAPLMG010000170.1 GCA_026387165.1 Candidatus Omnitrophota bacterium | reverse complement strand
GAGGCGGGCAAGCTGTCCAGCAAAGCCCTGCTGATCACCGACCCTAACTTAAAAGTCGGGGTCCTTATAAGGCGCAACAGGCAGGGCGGTATTCTGACCGGCAGGCCCGGAGGCCGATGCAAGATCATCTATATATCGCTCGATTCTGACGTCAGGCCGGGCGATAAGGTAATGACTGCCGGATTCGGCAGCGTATTCCCCAAAGGCATACTTATCGGAGAGATAGAGAAGGTGGGAAGAGAGGAGGGGCGCCTGTACAAGTACGCTATTCTTAAACCTTCGCAGGATCTGTCCATGCTGGAAGAAGTTTTGTGCATAATAAGATGAATCCCGCCCCTTTGGCACAGCACTATTATGTGGATAAAACAAATGTAATGGATATGCAAAATGTTATAGGCAAATATAATAGGAAATTTGCCAAAGGAGCGGGATGAAGAGATTCCCGCTCTACATCATATTGATCGGGGCATTCTTAATCCAGCTCCTGTTCCTCGACCATATAAAGATAGCGGGCGTCAAGCCGGACCTCCTGGTTCTTTTGGTGGTATTCTTCGCTATCTTCTTTGGCCCCGGCACCGGAGCCGAGGCGGGGTTTGTCGCCGGGTTATTCAAAGATACGTATTCCTTAGATATATTCGGAGTGAACTCTGTGCTGCTATCGCTCGTGGGGCTCACCGCGGGAATGTTAAGCCCGAAGCTTTTTAAGGAGTCGAAACTGACCCAGTGCCTGCTCGTATTTGCTTCTTCGGTCCTTTACATGACCATCCATTACTTCGCTTCATCGTTCATATTGAAGGTCACATACGTCACTTTGCCGGAGTATCTGCGCGGCCTTATATTACCTTCAAGTTTCTATACAGCCATGCTCTCGGTCTTTCTCTTTCCCGCCCTTATCAGCAGATACCGCTTAAAAGAGAATGCGGAATACCTATGAGAGAAAAGTCTTTATTCGGGCCGATACGCCTGCTCTTTATTACGCTTGCGCTGGCGCTCGTCTATACTCAAGTTCTCAAGTATGCTTACTATTCAAGGCTTTCGAAAGATAATGCCATAAGGATAATACCCATAGAGGGCCCGCGCGGCGCCATATTTGACAGGAACGGCGTCGGGCTGGTCTCCGACAGGATATCTTTTAATGTAGCCCTCATCTATCAGGAGCTGAAGAACAGGGAGAAACTGATAAAGCTTCTCGTAAATACGTTGGGCATAGAAAGAAAGGATGTCGAAGACGCAATTTATAAGGCCGCGGAAAAACCTTATGCTCCTGTAACGATAGTGGACGACATAGACAGGGATAAGGCGTTCATCCTGGAAGAGGAGAGCTTTGACTCCAGAGGGCTTGTCATACAGACAAGGTCTATGCGTGATTACCTGTATAAGAATGTCGGCGCTCATCTGTTGGGATATTTGGGCGAAATTTCTGAGGCTGAGCTTGGGAGGATGAAAGAATATGGCTACCGCGCCAAGGACCTGATCGGGCGCGACGGCGTTGAAAAATATTATGACAGCTATCTGTCCGGAGTCGACGGCGGGATACAGATACAGGTCGATAACAGGGGTAGGCTTGTCAGGACGCTTGGCTTCAAAGAGCCGGTCAACGGAAAGGACCTGCGTCTTACTATAGATATAGATCTGCAGTCGGCATGCGATAAGGCGCTCGAAGATAAGCGCGGCGCCATAATAATTATGGATCCTAATAACGGTGAGGTGCTCGCGCTCTCGAGTTCTCCCGGTTTCGATCCGAACGTGTTTGTGCGTCCGAAAGACTCTCCGGAAAGGGTAAGGCTGGTCAGGGACAAGAGGATGTATCCACTGCTGAACCGCGCAATATCCGGTATCTATCAGCCCGGATCCGTCTTTAAGATAGTTGTGGCGCTGGCCGCTCTCAATACGGGCAGGATAGACCGCCAGACCAAGTTCAATTGTCCGGGCTCTTTCACTTTGGGCACGGGCAAATTCGTGTGCTGGAAGGAAGGCGGCCACAATTCGCAGAATGTGACGGACGCGCTGATGAATTCATGCAATGTCTTCTTTTATAATACGGGAAGGGCTCTCGGTATAGATAATATAGAGAAGTACGCGAAAATTTTTGGTTTTGGTAAGACCACCGGCATCGACCTGCCCGGTGAGGCTAAAGGCGTTATCCCGGGAAGATTCTGGAAAAGGAGCGTTAAAAAAGATAGTTGGTATGAAGGCGATACTGTTAATTTAGCTATTGGGCAGGGATATATTCTCGTCACTCCGATACAGGTGCTTGAGATGATATCCATAGTGGCAAATAACGGAAAGGCGGTAA